>DATLDS010000132.1:0-2664 GCA_035525735.1 Novosphingobium sp. | reverse complement strand
GAACGGGGCCTCCCGCCCGCTGAGCGAAAGCTTCCCCACTCGTGCCGACCGGCCCGTTCCTGACCGCCAACGACCGCTACATCGCCAAGCTCGTCCTCGTGCCGATGATCGGCACGTTCGTGCTCGCCGCCTCGCTGCTGGTGCTCGAGAAGATGCTGCGGCTGTTCGATTTCGTCGCGACCGAGGGCGGACCGGTTGGAATCGTGTTCAAGATGCTCGCCAACCTGTTGCCGGAATACGCGGGCCTGGCGATCCCACTCGGGCTGATGCTCGGTATACTCCTCGCGTTCCGCAAGCTCGCCACCAGCAGCGAGCTCGACGTGATGCGCGCGGTGGGCTTGTCCTACACGCGGCTCCTGCGCGTGCCGTTCATCTTCACCCTCGCGCTCGCAGCGCTCAACCTCGTCAACGTCGGCTATCTCCAGCCGCTGGCGCACTATTATTACGAGGAGCTCGGCTTCGAGCTGCGCTCGGGCGCGCTCGGCGCCTCGATCAAAGTCGGCGAGTTCACCAGCCTCAAGGACAAGGTCGCGCTGCGGATCGAGGAGAGCCGCGACGGCGGGCGCGAGCTGTCGGGCATTTTCGCCCGCGTCGCCGACGACAAGGACCAGGTCCTGTCGATCTCGGCGAGCGAGGGCCGGTTCCTCGCCACGCGCGACAGCCCCGACACGATCATCCTGCGGCTGACCGACGGCCAGATCGTCCAGAGCGGGCCGCGCCTGATGAGCCCGCGGGTGCTCACCTTCTCGAGCCACGACTTGCCGATCGACCTGCCGCGGGTCGAGCAGTTCCGCCAGCGCGGCGGCAAGGAGCGCGAGTACATCCTGCCCGAGCTGCTCAAGATCGGCTGGAACAGCGAGTTGCCCGAAGCCTTGCGCAACGAGACCCAGGCCAGCTTCAATTTCCGTATGGTCGAAGTGGTGATGATGCTGCTGCTGCCGCTGCTCGCGGTCGCGCTGGCGATCCCGCCCAAGCGCTCGACCTCGGCGCTGGGGGTATTCGTGGCAATCGTGATGGTCGTCGCCTATCATAAGATCAACCAATACGGTCAGTCGGTCGCCGCGCTCGGCCGGGTCGACCCGACGCTCGCGCTGTGGGGGCCGTTCGCGGCCTTCGCCGCGCTGATCGTATGGATGTACTGGCGCGTCGCCTACGTCCCCGGCGGGCAGGCGATCGGCGGGCTCGAGCGCGCGTTCGCCAAGGCCGCGGCGGCGTTGCGCCGGCTGTTCGGGCGCAAGCGGCTGAAGGACGAGCCCGTCGAGCCGGAAGGCGATCTCGTTGCAGCTTGAGTTCTTCCCCTCGCGCACGGTCACGCTGTACATCGCCAAGCTGTTCGCGGTGCGGATCGTCGCGGTGCTGGCGATGCTCGTGCTGGTCCTCCAGATGCTCGACCTGCTCGGCGAGAGCGGCAAGATCCTCGAGGCGGCGGGCAACGGCGAAAGCCAGCTGTGGACTTACGTGAGCTTGCGCATCCCCCAGCTGGTCGCGCGGTTCCTGCCCTATTCGGTGCTGCTCGCGACGATCCTGACGCTCGCCGGGCTCAACCAGAACAGCGAGGTGATCGCGATGAAGGCGGCGGGGCTGTCGGCGCATCAGGTGCTGGCCCCGCTGTTCCTCACCGCCGCGCTGGTCGCCGGCTTGAGCTTCGCCTTCAACGAGCGCGTGGTGACCCGCGCGACCGCGACGCTGAAAGCCTGGCAGGCGGTCCAGTACGGGCCGGTTCCGCCGCAAAGCGCGGTCAAGGCCAACGTCTGGATGCGCGACGCGGGCAACGTGCTTTACGCGCAAAGCGTCTCGGGAAGCGGCGCGGCGACGCGGATGCAGGGGGTCAGCTGGTACCGCCGCGACGCGACCGGGCGGGTCACCGACATCGTCACCGCGGCGGGCGCGCGCTTCGCCGATCCCGGCTGGCGGCTCGAGGCGCCCAAGAGCTTCGAGGTGCAGAGCGCCAAGGTCCAGCAGCTTCCCGCCGCGACGGTGATCGCGACCGGCGTCACGCCCGCGCAAGTCGCGCTGAGCAAGGTCGACGCCGAGGCACAGGACCTGATGAGTCTGCGCGCCTCGATCGACGCTCTCAAGAGCGCGGGGCGGCGCACCGGCGAGCTCGAGGGCGCCTGGTGGCACAAGATCTCGGGTCCGCTCGCGGCGTTGCTGATGCCGCTGCTCGGCGCGGTCGCCGCGTTCGGCCTGGCGCGATCGGGCCAGTTGTTCCTGCGCGCGGTGATCGGCATGGCGCTGGGCTTCGCGTTCTTCGTGGTCGACAACGCCGCGCTCGCGCTGGGCAACTTCGGCGGCTACACCCCGTTCCTCGCCGCGTGGTCGCCGTTCGTGCTGTTCGCGCTGATCGGCGAGACGGTGCTGATCCGCACCGAGGAGTAGCCGCTGGGGCAACCTGTTGTAATCGCCGCCGAAGCGGATAGCTTCGCCCGCGAACAGGAGGGGCATCATGATCAAGCAGCTTTGCGCGGGCGCCGCGCTATGGGTTCTCGCGGCGGGAAGCGCAGCGGCCGACGAAGCCGCGCCGCAACGCCCCGCCCCGCCGCCCGCGGTCCCGGTGACCGAAACCTACTTCGGCACCACGGTGACCGATCCCTACCGTTACATGGAGACCAAGGGCGATCCGGTGTTCGATCCGTGGATCCGCGCCGAAGGGCGCTATTCGCG
>DATLDS010000110.1:0-9821 GCA_035525735.1 Novosphingobium sp. | reverse complement strand
TCATGTCGATGCTGTCGCGATGGACGATCGGGGCGATCGCGTCGAAGAACGCGAGCGCGTCGGCGCCGGTCGCCCCCGCGATGCTCGCGGCGAGCGGCGCGGCGGTGAGCGGGCCGGTCGCGACGATCGTCAGGCCGCCTTCGGGCAGCGCATCGACCCGCTCGCGCACGATCTCGAGCGTGGGCAGCGCGGCCAGCTCGCGCTCGACCGCCGCCGAGAACACCTCGCGGTCGACCGCCAGCGCCGATCCGGCTGGAACTTGGGCCTCGGCCGCCGCCGCCATCACCAGCGAATCGCAGCGGCGCATCTCGTGATGAAGCAGCCCGACCGCGTTGGCCGCGTCGTCGTCCGAACGGAACGAGTTCGAGCAGACCAGCTCGGCGAGCCCGTCGGTCTGGTGCGCGGGCGTCGTCTCGCCGCCGCCGCGCATCTCCGACAAGCGCACCCGCACGCCGGCGCGGGCGAGTTGCCACGCCGCCTCGCTCCCCGCGAGCCCGCCGCCGACGATATGGACCTGGTGGGTCATGCAAATTGCATAGGGATTGCGCCGGGCGCTTGCCACCGCCAATCAGGCCGCAAGCCACCGGGGAATTCCATGCCGCGCCGCGCCCTTGCCGAACGCCGACCGTGGCTGCTCGCCAGCCTGGCGTTCGGCATCAGCTACTTCCTGGTCAAGGACAGCGCCGTCCCTGGACTCTATCTGATGGCGTGGAAGGGTGCGGGCGTCGCGCTGCTCGCGATCTACGCGTGGCTGCGCGTGCCGGGCGCGGACGGACGTCTGCTCGCGGGGGTCATGGCGCTCGGCGCGCTCGGCGACATGCTGATCGAGTTCGACACCGCCGCGGGCGGCGCGGCGTTCTTCGCCGGGCACGTCGTCGCCATCGCGCTTTATGCGCGCCATCGCCGCGCCGAGCTCACCTTGAGCCAGAAGCTTGCGGCGGCTGCGTTGCTGCTGCTCACGCCGATCGTCGCGTTCCTGCTTCCCGCCGACCGCGCGGCGGCGCCCGGCGTGGCGTTTTACGCGCTCGCGCTCGGCGGAATGGCGGGCATGGCTTGGACCAGCGCGTTCCCGCGCTATCGCGTCGGGTTGGGCGCGGCAATGTTCGTCGCCTCCGACCTGCTGATCTTCGCGCGAATGGGCCCGCTGGCGGCAAGCGTCCTGCCCGGCCTGCTGATTTGGCCGCTCTACTACTTCGGGCAGTTCCTGATCTGCACCGGGGCGGTCAGCAGGTTGCGGCGTCAGGCGCCGGCGTAAGCCGCGATCGTCGTGCGATGCAGCTCGCGGCGGTGGCCTTCGTAGCCGCCGGTGGCGCGGTGAAGCACGCTGCGGTTGTCCCACATCACCAGCATGTCGGGCTCCCAGCGGTGGCGATAGACGAACTCGTCGCGCGATTGCCAGGCGTAGAGCTCGCGCAGCATCGGGATCGCCTCGGCGTCGGCCATGCCCTCGATTCCGACGATGTAGCCGAGCGTCGAGAAGAAACCCTTGCGCCCCGTCTCGGGATGCTTGGCGATCAGCGGATGGCGCTGCGTCGCGCGCGCGGATTCGCTGGGGCGGATCGCCATCGAGCGTCCCGCGTCCTTGTCGCCGTACGTGCCGTCGGGGGCGTAGGCGAGCCGCGCCGAATGGATCGCGGTGAGGCCCTCGAGCTCGGCCTTGCGCGCGTCGGGCAACGCGTCCCACGCCGCGGTCTGGCTGGCGTAAAGCGTGTCGCCGCCGACCGGCGGGATGTCGATCGAGAGCAAGCAGGTGCCCGCCGGCGGATGCGCCTGAAAGCTCCAGTCGCTGTGCCAGTTCTCGGCGAACAACGGGGTCCGCTCGTCGGCCTCGCGAACGATCGCGGCGATGTGCTCGCGCCCCGCGATCGGGGCGAAGAAGGGGTCGTCGCCGAACCCGCCGAACGCCAGCGTGAAGCGCTCGAGATCGTCGTCGCTCATCGCCTGGCCGGGAAAGGCGAGAACCTCGTGCTCGACCCACGCCGCGCGGACTTCGGCGACGGTCCCGGCATCGAGCGGGCGGGTGAAGTCGACCCCGGTAACGCGCGCCCCGCACGCCGCGCCCGAAGGCTCGACCCGGATCACGCCTCGGCGGCCTCGTCGGGTTCGGTGTCGTCGCCCTCGGCCTCGGCAAGCCGCACCGCGCTGACCACGTGCTCCTCGTCGGCGACGTTGAACAGGCGGACGCCCGCGCTGCCGCGGCCGATCACGCGCAGCGTCTCGAGCGGCAGGCGGATCAGCTTAGCCTGATCGGTGACAAGCATCAATTGGTCGCCGGGCGTCGCCGGGAAGCTCGCGACCACCGGCCCGTTGCGGCCGATGTTGTCGATGTTGGTGATTCCTTGGCCGCCCCGCTTGGTGCGCCGGTACTCGTAAGCCGACGACAGCTTGCCGTAGCCGTTGGCGCAGACCGTGAGAATGAACTGCTCACGTTCCTGCAAGTGCTGGAGGCGCTCTTCGGTCATCTTCAGCTCAGCCACCGGCGGCAAGTCGGCGCGACGCTCATACCAGGGAGCGTGCGACAGATAATCTTCGCGTTCGTCCTGATCCTTGATTCCCACGCGGTGGAGGATCGATAGCGAGATCACCTCGTCGTCGCCCTTGAGCGTCATCCCGCGCACTCCGGTCGAGGTGCGGCTAACGAACTCGCGGACGTCGTCGGCGGGGAAGCGGATCGCCTTGCCGCGGCGGCTGGCGAGCAGCACGTCGTCGCCCTCGTTGAGCAGCGCCACACCGATCAACCGATCCTCGCTGCCATCCTCGAAGCGCATCGCGAACTTGCCGTTCGACGGGATGTTCGAGAACGCGTCCATGCTGTTGCGCCGCACCCCGCCCCTGGCGGTGGCGAACACCACGTTGAGCTTGCCCCACTCGGCCTCGTCCTCGGGCAGCGGGAGCACCGCGGCGATCGTCTCGCCCTGGTCGAGCGCGGGGAGGAGGTTGACGATCGGCCGCCCGCGCGTCGCCGGGCCACCCTCGGGCAAGCGCCACACCTTGAGGCGATAGACTTTGCCCGCGGTCGAGAAGAACAGCACCGGATTGTGCGTCGAGGTGACGAACATCGTCGCCACCGCGTCCTCTTCCTTGGTCGCCATGCCCGCGCGGCCCTTGCCGCCCCGGTGCTGCGCGCGGAACGTCGAGAGCGGGGTGCGCTTGATATAGCCGTCGAGCGTGACGGTGACGACCATCTCCGACCGCTCGATCAGGTCCTCGTCCTCGAGGCCTTCCCACGCCTGGACGATCTCGCTGACGCGCGGCGTGGCGAACGCCTCGCGCACCGCGAGGAGCTCGTCGCGCATCACCGCATAGAGCTTGGCGCGGTCGGCGAGGATCGCTAGGTAGCCCTCGATCGCGGTGGCCAGCGCTTGCAGCTCGTCGCCGATCTCGTCGCGGCCGAGCGCGGTGAGGCGATGGAGCCTGAGGTCGAGGATCGCGCGGACCTGAAGTTCGGACAGGCGATAGCTCGCGCCCGAGATCTCCTCGCCCTCGTCGATCGCCTCGACCAGGCGGATGTACTGCGCGATCTCGCCGACCGGCCATTCGCGCGCCAACAACTGCTCGCGCGCCGCGGCGGGATTGCGCGCGGCACGGATGGTCCGCACCACCTCGTCGAGGTTGGTCACCGCGATCACCAGCCCGAGCAACAAGTGCGCCCGATCGCGCGCCTTGTTGAGCTCGAACTTGGTGCGCCGGGTGATCACTTCCTCGCGGAAGCGGACGAACGCCTCGATGATGTCCTTGAGGCTCAGCGTCTCGGGCCGCCCGCCGCGGATCGCGAGCATGTTGGCGGGGAAGCTCGACTGCGCCGGGGTGTGGCGCCATAGCTGGTTGAGCACGACCTCGGGCGTCGCGTCGCGCTTGAGGTCGATGACCATGCGCACGCCCATCCGGCTCGATTCGTCGCGAATGTCGGAGACGCCCTCGATCCGCTTGTCCTTGGCAGCTTCGGCGATCTTCTCGACCAGCCCGTTCTTGCCGACCTGGTAGGGAATCGAGGTCAGCACGATCGAGCGCCGGTCGCCGCGGCCTTCCTCGATCACGTGGCGGCAGCGTTGGAGCACCGAGCCGCGCCCGGTGGTGTAGGCGGCGCGGGCCCCGGCGGTGCCGAGGATCAGCGGCGCGGTGGGGAAATCGGGGCCGGGGACGATCTCGATCAGCTCGTCGAGCGAGACCAGCGGGTTTTCGATCCAGGCGAGACAGGCGTCGATCACCTCGCCGAGGTTGTGCGGCGGGATGTTGGTAGCCATGCCGACCGCGATCCCGCCGGCGCCGTTGACCAGCAGGTTGGGGAACCGCGCCGGGAGCACGGTCGGTTCGGAGCGCGATCCGTCATAGTTGTCGGCGAAATCGACAGTGTCCTTGTCGAGGTCGTCGAGCAGGCTGTTGGCGGCGCGCGCGAGGCGCGCCTCGGTGTAACGCATCGACGCGGGCGGATCGGGGTCCATCGAGCCGAAGTTGCCCTGGCCGTCGATCAGCGGCAGCCGCATCGACCAGTCCTGGGTCATCCGCGCCAGCGCGTCGTAGATCGCGCTGTCGCCGTGCGGATGATAGTTGCCCATCACGTCGCCGACGATCTTGGCCGATTTGCGATACGGCCGCCCGGCGACGAACCCGCCCTCCTGGCTGGCGAACAGGATGCGGCGGTGGACCGGCTTGAGCCCGTCGCGCACGTCGGGCAGCGCGCGCGCCACGATCACGCTCATCGCGTAATCGAGGTAGCTCGCCTTCATCTCGTCGACGATGTCGATCCGCTCGATCTCGGGCTCGGGCGGGGGCGCCGGGGAATCGATGATGTCGCTGTCGTCGCTCACGTGGCGGTTCGGTTTCTTGGCTGTTCGAGAAGGCCACCGGCCTAGGCGAGTGCGGCTTGAAAGGCCAGCTACGAGCTGGGCATCGCGGCGCTTCGTTTCAAGTTTTCCACATGTCGCTGGCGGTTTCTGAACAAGGGGCCTGAACGGCATTCAAACGGAGTTCAGCGCCTGGCGGGTAGCCGCCGCCACGGTTGCAACGCGGGCCGTTTCGGCTCACTAGCGCGGGGCAAGCATGGGACGAGTTTACGCGCCGCCCGGCGGCACGAACAGGAGAGAACGAATGCGTAAATTGAGCATGGGCAAGGGCCGGCTATTGAGCGCCGCGCTGGTCGTCGGGGTGGCGATGGCGTCGGCGAGCCCGGCGTTCGCCGCCGACAAGAAGAAGGAAGTAGCGGCACCGACGGGTCCGAAAATTTCGCTGTCGAAGGGCTTCCAGCCCATCGCTCTTGCGGCGCAAAAGGCGATCGACGCGGCCAAGGCCGATCCCGCCACCGCCCCGGCCGCTCGCACCGCGCTCGACGCCGCGCTCGCCGCGGCGACCACCAATGACGAGAAGTTCTTCGCCGGACAGCTGGCGGTCAACTTGGGGGGAGCCGCGAAGGACCCCGCCCTCCAGCGGCGCGGCCTTCAACTGATGGTCGATTCGAACAAGACCCCGGCCGACAACGGCAAGTACAATTTCTTCATCTCGTCGCTTGCGTACAACGCCAAGGACTATGCCGCTGCCCAGGCCGCGGCGCAGGCCGCGATCAACGCCGGATACAGCGTCGATGAGTCGGTGGGGATTCTGAGCGAGTCCTATTTCACGCAAAACCAGAACACGCAGGGCCTCGCTGCGCTCAAGCAGGCCGTGACCGCCAAGCGCGCCGCGGGTAAGCCCGTTCCGGAAAGCTGGCTCAAGCGGGCGATCAGCGTCGCCTACAAGAACAAGCTCACCGCCGAGGCGACCGAATGGTCGACCCTGCAGCTCGAGCTCTATCCGACACCGCTCAACTGGCTGGGCACCACTCAGCTGGTCCGCCTCGTCGGCAATTATTCCACCAACGAGACGATCGACCTGTTTCGTCTCATGTGGCGTTCGGGCGCGTTCGACAACGATCCCAAGATCGTCGCCAACGAATACAAGGAATACGTCGAGGCCGCCGATCCGCGGCGTCTTCCGGGCGAGACCCTCGCGGTGATCGACAAGGCGCGCGCGGGTGGAATACTCCGCGAGCAATGGGTTTCCGATGCACGCGCGCTGGCTGCCGGCCGCATCGCCGCCGACAAGGCCTCGCTGACGGCCGCCTCGGCCAGAGCCTTGGCGTCGGGCACCGGGCTCGACGCGCTTTCGACCGGTGACGCCTACCTCAATTACGGCGACGCGGCGAAGGCCGAGGCGCTGTACAAGGCGGCGCTGGGCAAGAGCGGCGTCGACAAGGACCGCGTCCTCACCCGGTTGGGCATCGCCCAGTATGACCAGGGCAAGTACGCGGACGCCAAGGCGAGCTTCAGCCAGATCGGCGGCCAGCGTGCTGCGATGGCCAAGCTGTGGCTGATGCTGGTCAAGGCGAAGTCGCCGACCGTCTGAGCCGGGACACTTCAATAACACCGAGCGGGCGGCGGGAAACCGCCGCCCGTTTCGATTCTAGCGCAATCGGCGGACGTACAAGTGGCCGTCGGGCCGCCGCTCGACCTTGAAGCGGTCGCGCAGGCTTTCCATCAGCTCGGAAAGCCGCTTGAAGCCGTAATTGCGGACGTCGAAGCTCGAACGGTTGCCGGCGATGTTGCCGACCTCGTTGAGCGAGGCGAACCCGGCCTCGTCGCGCTTGGCCGCCTTCCACGCCGCGCCGAGCAAATCGATCAGCGCGTCGTCGACCGGCGCCGCGGTTGCGGGCGGATCGTCGTCGGCGGCAGGCGCCGCGCTCTCGCGGCTGTCGGTCGCGATCAGCGCGCCGACATCGATGAAGCGCGTGCACGCGGTCTTGAACGCCTCGGGCGTGCGTGAATTGCCGAAGCCGTAGACCACCAGCCCATCCTGGCGCAGCCGGGTCGCCAGCGGAGTGAAGTCGCTGTCCGAGCTCATGATCCCGAAGCCGTCGACCTTGCCCTGATAGAGCAGGTCGAGCGCGTCGATCGTCATCGCCATATCGGTGGCGTTCTTGCCCTTGGTCAGGTCGAACTGCTGTTGCGGACGCAGGCCGTAGCGGTTGGTCAGCGTCGCCCAGTTCTTCAGCCCCGGCTTGGCCCAGTTGCCGTAGACCCGGCGAATGTTGACCTGACCGAGCTCGGCCAAAACCGTCAACACCGAGTCGATTCCCGCGGCGGAGGCGTTGTCGGCGTCGATCAGCAGCGCGATGTTGTTGAGCGGGGCAGTGTCGTCCATCATCTCAGCTCTCCACCGGCTCGAACGTGCCGCTCGCTTCGTCGAGCCAATGCAGCACGCCGTCCGAAATCGCAAAGAACGCGCCGCGCAGCCTCAGCGCGCCGTCGCGCTCCTTGCGGCGGATGCACGGGAACGTGCGCAAGTTGGCGAGGCTGACCTTGACCCCGGCCTCCTCCATCGCGCGCTCGGCGGCGCGCCCGGTGGTGCCGAGACTGGCCGCGATCGGCTCGCGGACCTCGTCGAGCATCGCGATCCAGTCGGCGATGAACCCGCCGTCGCCCGGCTCGGCGCCGTGCAGCTCCTGCGTCAGCGCGGCCCGGCAGCCGCCGCACATGCCGTGGCCCATGACCACGATCTCCTTGACCTCCAGCACCTGCACCGCGAACTCGAGCGCGGCCGACACCCCGTGATGGCCGGCGACCGGCTCAAACGGCGGGACCATCGCGGCGACGTTCCTGACGACGAACATCTCGCCGGGGTCGACGTCGAAGATCTGCGCCGGGTCGACCCGGCTGTCCGAGCACGCGATGATCATGACCTCGGGGTTCTGGCCCTCGCGCAATTGCTGCCAGCGCTCGCGATTGGGCGTCCACTGGGTGCGGCAGAAGCGTCGGTAGCCCTCGACCATCCGGTCGAGCTGCGGGGAAGGGGGGATCGCCATCGCGAAGCCTCATGGCGTTCCCGATTGCCACTGGCAAGCGCGGGCGCGCGCGACTAAGTGAGCGCGTGTGAACGACCTTTCCTCATCCCAGTCTCTTGTCCATGCCCGGGAAGGGGGCGTCCCGCGCCAGCGCAAGCCCGACTGGATCCGCGTCAAGGCCCCCACCAGCAAGGGTTATGGCGAGACGCGCCAGCTGATGCGCGACCTCGGGCTCAACACGGTGTGCGAGGAAGCGGCCTGTCCCAACATCGGCGAATGCTGGACCAAGAAGCACGCCACGGTAATGATCCTCGGCGATGTCTGCACCCGCGCCTGCGCGTTCTGCAACGTCAAGACCGGGATGCCGCGCAAGGTCGATCCATTGGAGCCCGAGCATGTCGCGGTTGCCGCGGCGAAACTGGGGCTGGAGCATATCGTCGTGACCTCGGTCGATCGCGACGACTTGCCCGACGGCGGCGCGGGACAGTTCGTCAAGGTGATCGAGGCGCTGCGGCGCAACACGCCCGACACCACGATCGAGATCCTCACCCCCGATTTCCGCGGCAAGATGCGCGCCGCGGTCGAGGCGATCGTCGCCGCCGGGCCCGACGTCTACAACCACAACCTCGAGACGGTGCCGCGGCTCTATCCGACGATCCGCCCGGGCGCGCGCTACTACGCCTCGCTGCGCCTGCTCGAGGAAGTGAAGCGCCACGATCCGCGCATCTTCACCAAGTCGGGGATCATGCTCGGGCTCGGCGAGGAGCGGCTCGAAGTGCATCAGGTGATGGACGACATGCGCTGCGCCGATGTCGATTTCCTGACGATGGGGCAGTATCTTCAGCCCACTCCGAAGCACGCCCGGGTCGTCGATTTCGTCACTCCGCAGGCGTTTTCCGCGTTCGGCGCGATCGCCCGCGCGAAAGGCTTCCTCCAGGTCGCTGCGAGCCCGCTGACGCGCTCGAGCTATCACGCCGGCGACGATTTCCGGGCTATGCGCGCGACGCGCGAGGCCAGGCTGGGAGCGGCGTAAGCTTGCCGCGCATCGCCGAAACCCGCACCTTGCCGTGGTCGGCCGAGCAGATGTTCGAGCTCGTCGCCGACGTGAAGCGCTACCCCGAGTTCCTGCCGTGGGTCGTCGCCACGCGGATCAAGCGCGACAGCGAGACCGAGATGGTCGCCGACATGGTGGTCGGCTTCGCCGCGCTGCGCGAGAAGTTCACCTCGAAGGTGACCAAGGACCGGCCGCGGATGATCGACGTCGACTATCTCGAAGGGCCGATGCGCGAGCTCGACAACAAGTGGTTCTTCCACCCCGAGCCCGGCGGCGGCTGCCGGATCGACTTCTGCGTCGACTTCGCGTTCCGCAATCCGGTGTTCGAGGCGCTCGCCGGGCAGTATCTCGACCGCGCGTTCCGCCGGATGGTCTCGGCGTTCGAGGCGCGCGCCGCGGCGCTTTACGGCAGCAGCAGCTCGAGCGCGACGAGCGCGGCCTGACGGCGCACCTCGGCGCGGCCGAGGTCGGGGTCGAACCGCTTCATCTCGGCGTTGCAGTACTCGGCGCTGTCGCCGCGCACGGCCCGCGCGAAGACCACGGTGCCCACCGGCTTCTGCTCGCTGCCGCCCTCGGGCCCGGCGATCCCCGTGACCGCCACCGCGACATCGGCCCGGCTGTGCTTGAGCGCGCCTTGCGCCATCGCCCAGGCGACGGCGATCGATACCGAACCGAACGTGTCGACGAGATCGGGCGCGACGCCGAGCAACTCCTGCTTGGCCTCGTTGGAATACGTCACGAAGCCCCGGTCGAGCACCGCCGAGCTGCCCGCGACCTCGGTCAGCGCCGCCGCGACCAGCCCGCCGGTGCAACTCTCCGCCAGGGCCACAGTGCGCCCCGCCGCCTTGTTCGCCTCGATCACGCGCGCGGCGAGCGCGACGATGTCGTCGGGCAGCAGGTTTTCGGTCACGGGAAGCCGATCAGGCCTTGCACACCGCAAGGCCGCCCGGCGCA
>DATLDS010000013.1:0-4970 GCA_035525735.1 Novosphingobium sp. | reverse complement strand
CGATGATGGGAGTCGGCTCGGCGATCGTCGCCGATTCGCTGCTGGCCGACGAATGGCGCGAGTGCGTGGTCAAGGGAGGGTTCGTGGGGGCATCTGCGGCGGCTTCGTTCGACTTGATCGAGACGATGCGCTTCGACCCCGCCGACGGCATCGCGATGCTCGGGCTCCACCTCGCCCGGCTGAGCGCGAGCGCTTCCGAGCTCGGCTTCGCGTTCGACCGCCACGGCCTGCGCAACGCGATCCAGGCGCTGTGCTTCGACACCGACGTGCCTTCGAAGCTGCGCGTGCTACTGGCGCGCAGCGGCGCGCATGCGATCGAGGTCGCGCCGCTGCCCGACCCGCTGCGTGGTGTCGATGATGGGCCCGCGCGCGTCGCGCTACTCGCGCTGCCGGTGCCGCCGGGCGACTGGCGGCTGCGCCACAAGACCAGCGATCGCGGATTCTACGACGCCGCGCTCGACGCCGCGCGTGCCGCGGGCGCGGACGAGGCGGTGTTTGTCGACGCCGAGGGACGGGTGACCGAAGGCAGCTTCACCACCGTGTTCGTCGAGCGCGGCGACAAGCTGGCGACGCCGCCCGCGGCGCTCGGCCTGCTCCCCGGCGTGCTGCGCGCCTCGCTGCTCGAGGCCGGCCGCGCCGAGGAGGCCGAGCTGCGGATCGCCGACCTCGAAGCCGGCTTCTGGATCGGCAACGCGCTGCGCGGCCTGAACGCGGCGCGGCTGCTCGGCGCGTGACACCGTTCCCGATCCTGTTCGAGGACGGCGAGGCGCTGGTGATCGACAAGCCCGCGGGGCTCCCCGTCGATGCCCCGCGCGACGGCGCCACCAGCCTCGAGAACTATCTCCACGCGTTTCGCCTGGGCTTCCAGCGCGCGCCGGTCGCGGTCCACCGGCTCGACCGCGACACCTCTGGCTGCCTGCTGCTCGCGCGCAACCCCAAAGCTCTAAGACGGTTCTCGGCGGCGTTCGAGGCGCGGCGGGTCGACAAGCGCTACCTCGGCGTGGTCGCGAGCGAGCTGGCCGAGGACGAGGGCACGATCGACCTCGCGCTCGCCAAGATCAGCAGCGCCGCCGAGGGCTGGCGTATGATCGCGGCGCGCACGGGCAAGCCCGCGGTGACGCACTGGCGGCGCCTCGACACGCGCAGCGGCCACACGCTGGTCGAGTTCCGCCCCGAGACCGGGCGGACGCACCAGATCCGCCTTCACGCGCTCGCGGGGCTCGGCGTGCCGCTGCTCGGCGACCCGGTCTATGGGAGGGGTGACAACGCGGCGCGGACCATGCTGCACGCCGCGGGGCTGGCGATCGAGCGCGACGGCAAGCCGCCGATCGTGGCCGCCGCGCCGCTTCCGGCGGACTTTGTCGCGCTCGGCTTCACCGACAATAGAGGCGCCTTCAGCGATGGATGAGGCGCTGGCCGAGCGCGCGCTGGCACTGGTGAGCGAGAGCTTCATCGCCGCTGCCGGGCCCGGCGGGCAGAACGTCAACAAGGTCGCCACGGCGGTGCAGTTGCGGCTCGACGTATTCGCGCTGGGCCTCGATCCGCAAGTGTTCGCGCGATTGAAGACGCTCGCCGGGAGCCGAATGACCGGGGGTGGCGAGATCGTGCTCACCGCGCGGCGTTTCCGCACGCAGGACGTCAACCGCGCCGACGCCCGCGCGCGGCTGCTCGCGCTGCTCGAGGGCGCCCACAAGCTGCCGGCCAAGCGCGCGCGGACGCGGCTCAACCGGATCAACAAGGGCGAGCGGCTCGAGAGCAAGAAGAAGCGCGGCGCGGTCAAAGCGGGGCGCGGACGGGTAAGCTTCGACTAAGTAGAGGCGCTCGCGCGCATCACCTGGCGGCCGTCCGCGGCGAACGCGCCGAGCTCGTATGCTGCATCTTTGCTGCGCAGCACGAGGTGCAGCATTTCTCCGCAGATCGCCGGGCTCAGCCCGCGGAATTCGAAGCTCTTGAGCGCATTGTCGCCGAGCTCGCGTCGCGCCAGATCGAGCAGCAACGTTGCGGTCAGCGGCCCGTGGACGACGAGCCCGCGATAGCCTTCGACTTCGCGCGCATACGGAAGGTCGTAATGGATGCGGTGGCTGTTGAAGGTCAGCGCGGAGAAGCGGAACAGCAGCGCTTCTTCGGGCGTCACCGAACGATGCGCGTCCCACCCCGCGGGATCGAACCGTTCGGTGCCGATCGGCGGCGGAACGTGCGGCGCGCCCGCGGGCGCGGCCTCGCGATAGACCAGGCTCTGCGTCTCGCGCACCGCGAGCGCGCCGTCGATGCGCGTCTCGTGCTCGATCTCGACGAACACCAGCGGGCCCGAGCCGCCGCGTTTCTCGACGATCGAGGCGACGCGCGAAGTCCGCGCGATGTCGGCGTCGAGCTGGAGCGGCGTGAGCAACTCGACTTTGCTCGCCGCCCACATCCGCCGCGGCAGCGGGATCGGCGGAAGCAAGCTGCCCGGCGAATCGTCGCGGCGCGGGTGGCCGTCGTCGCCGAGCGCGGCGGACGGCGCGTCGGGCGTGCACAGGCACCAGTGGAGCCCTTGCGGGAGCAGGTCGCCCGCGGGCGCCTCGCGATCGAGCGTCGCCAGCCAGCGCGCGACGAGCGCGGCGTCGACCCGGTCGCGGCGCCGCTCCTCGCGCCCGATCCACGCCGCATAGTCGTCCATCAGGCCGCGCGTTCGAACACCGCGGCGATGCCCTGGCCGCCGCCGATGCACATCGTCTCGAGCCCGTAGCGCCCGCCGCGGCGATGCAGCTCGCGCGTCAAGTTGGCGAGAATCCGCCCGCCGGTCGCGCCGATCGGGTGGCCGAGGCTGATGCCGCTGCCGTTGACGTTGAGGATTTCATGGCGGCTGTCGTCGTCTGCCCAGCCCCAGCCCTTGAGCACCGCGAGCACTTGCGGCGCGAACGCCTCGTTGAGCTCGACCAGGTCGATTTGGTCCCACGACAGCCCGGTGCGCTTGAACAGCCGCTGCGTTGCCGGCACGGGGCCGATCCCCATCCGCGCCGGGTCGCACCCCGCCGCGGCCCACGAATGGAACCACGCGTCGGGCTCGAGCCCCAATTCGGCGAGCTTGTCCTCGGCGACCACCAGGCACGCCGCGGCGGCGTCGTTCTGCTGGCTGGCGTTGCCCGCGGTGACGACGGCACCTGGAATGGTTTTGGCCTCGAGCGGCTTGAGCTTGCCGAGCGATTGCACCGTCGCGTCGGCGCGGTAGCCTTCATCGTGGTCGAACACGACCGGCTCGCCCTTCTTCTGCGGCACCTCGACCGGGACCAGCTCGTCGTCGAACAAGCGCTGGTTCCACGCCGCCGCGGCGCGCTGGTGCGACCGAGCGGCGTAAGCGTCGCAGGCCTCGCGGCTGATGTTACAGTCTTTCGCCAGGTTCTCGGCGGTCTCGATCATCCCCGAGATCACCCCGAAGCGCTCGACCGGCTGGCTCATCACCCGACCGCGGGTCAGCCGGTCGTGGAGCGTCAGGTTGCCCGCGCGCACGCCCTTGCGCAGCTGGGTGGTGTAATGTTCGACATTCGACATGCTCTCGACGCCGCCCGCGACGACCACGTCGCTGACCCCGGTCTGGACCATCATCGCGGCGTTGACGATCGCCTGAAGCCCCGAGCCGCAGCGTCGGTCAAGCTGGTAGCCGGGCACCTCGAGCGGAAGCCCGGCGGCAAGCCAGCTCCAGTGCGCGATGCACGGCGCTTCGCCGCTGCCGTAGCCTTGGGCGAAGATCACGTCGTCGACGCGCGCCGGATCGATCCGGGTGCGCTCGACGAGCGCCTTGAGCACCACTGCGCCGAGCTCACCCGCTTCGATGCCGGCAAGCGCCCCGCCGAACTTGCCGACCGCGGTGCGGATGGGGCTGACGATCGCGGCTCTTCTCAATCCGTTTTTGGGGGTCATGCGTCGGTCCTCGCGGTGCCGACCACGCCAGCGTCGATCAGGCGGGCGATCTCGCCCGAGGAAAGCCCCAGCCGTTCGGCGAGGACCTGTTCGGAGTGCTCGCCGTTGCGCGGCGCCGGACGCGGGGTGACGCGTTCCTCACCCGCCAGCGTCGCGAACGCGCCTGCGGCGGGATAGGCGAAGCCGCTGGGGTTGTCGGCGGTGCGCTCGAACACCGGGTTTTCGCCCACCAGCCGCGGATCTGCCGCGGCCTCTAGCATCGTCTGGTAGCCGCCGTGGACCACCCCGTGGGCGGCGAACGAGGCGACGAGTTCGGCGTGGTCGCGCGCGGCCACGGCGTGCTCGATCAGCGCGAACAGCGTCGCGCGATGGGTGAAGCGCAGCCCGTCGTCGGCGGCGAAGCGCGCGCCTTCGCGCGCCTCCGTCTCGGCCACCTCGGCCCCGATCCCCAGCGCCTCGACCAGCCCCGCCCACTGGCGGTCGTTGATCGCGACGATCATCACCCGCACCCCGTCGCGGGTGACGAAGTCGCGCCCAATCGTGCCGAACACCGCGTTGCCCAGCCGCTCGCGGTCGCGCCCGGTGTAAAGCACTTCGGCGAGCCGCCCCATGTTCGCGGCCGAGCCGATCGCGACGTCGGACAGCGGGAGCCGGATCTCGCTGCCCTCGCCGGTCGCCTCGCGCCGGCGTACCGCCGCGAGCAGCGCGAACGCGGCGTAAGCGCCGGTCAGCAGATCCCACGCGGGGAGGACGTGGTTGACCGGTTCGGGGTTGTCTTTGTCGGAAATGGGCCCGGTGAGCGAGGGATAACCGACCGCGGCGTTGGCGGTGTAATCGAGCGCGACCGCGCCGTCGGGCCAGCCCATGACGCGGACGCTGATCAGGTCCGCGCGCCCTTGCGCGACCTTGTCGTGAGCGAGGAAGCCTTTGGCGGGCAGGTTGGTGACGAGATTGCCGACGCTGCGCGCCAGCTCGACCAGCAGCTCGCGCGCCTCGGGCCTGGCGAAGTCGAGCGCAAGGCTGCGCTTGGCGCGGTTGAGATTCTCCCAGCTCAGCGAATCCCCGTTCTC
>DATLDS010000019.1:0-2557 GCA_035525735.1 Novosphingobium sp. | reverse complement strand
CCCACGGCAGCGAATCGAGCACTTCGGCGGTGCGCTGGCGGATCTCGGTCGACATCCGCTCCATCTCGGCCGGAGTGAACGCGGGCGCGACGGTGCGGCGCTGGCCGGTGTGCTGCGGCCGGTCCATCGCGATGAACATCGGCAGCTGGAACTTGTCCTCCTCGGCGAGCTCGCGGCGCGGCTCGCCGATCGTGATCCCGCCGTGCTCCCACGACGAGCTGAACAGCTCGGGCAGCGCCTCGACGTGCTGGATGGCCTTGAGCGTGGTGACGTTCCAATAATCGCCGAACGGGGTGCCGGTGACCTTGTTGATCGGCGCTTCGGCGCGCATCTTGGCGAAGATCGGCTGCCAGCGGTCCTCGACGTAGATGTCGCTGCGGCTGACGTCCCACGGGTGGGTGTGCTGCGGCGTCGCCTGCGGGTTGTCGCGGAACCACTGGTCGAGCGATTCCATCGCGGTCGGCGAGGTGCGATAAGTGACCGGCGCGTCGGGCGCCAACTGCGTTGCCATCGTGAAATCTCTCCCGGTCGCGCGAGCCGAAGGGCCTGACGGCCTCTCATCCGGTATCTAATTGGAACTTATCCGGCCAAACCTACACGAGAGTCAACAACAACGGGCTTGCCGCGCAGCCGCGCGAACCGGCCGCGCCGCTCGGCCCGGCCCCGCGCCGCGCCCGATTTCATCACGCTGCGGCGGAATATCCGCGCGCCGAGGCGGATGATCGCGACCACCCACAGTGCTTGCCACGCCAGCGCCGCGAAGTGCGGCCACAGCGCAGGGCTTTGCGCCGCGCGCGCGAGCATCGCGAACGGCGAGCTGAACGGAAACGCGATCGCCAGCAGCTCGAGCGGGCGGCCCTCCTGCGCGACGGTCAGGCTGGCGAAGAAGAACACCAGCAGCTGGAGCATCGTCACCGGCATCGACATCGTCTGGACCTCGCGCACGGTCGCGGCCATCGAGCCGATCCCGAGGAACAGCGAGCCCAGCAGCAGGTAGGCCATCGCGAAATAGAGGAAGCCGAGCGCCAGGAACAACGGCCAGCCGACCGCCGGGACCGGCAGGACCGGCATCGCCGATCCCGCCGCCGCCATCGCCGCGCCGCCGACCGTCACCCACACCCCGATCCCGACGAAGCTGACCCCGAGCATCGCGAACAGCTTGCCGAGGAACAACGCGTCCATCGGGATCGCGGCGGCGAGCACCTCGATGATCTTGTTGCCTTTTTCCTCGACCAGGTTCGACAGGACCATCCCCGCGAGCAGCATCGTCAGGAGGAACAGCACGGTCTGCCCCGCCTGCGCGGTGGCGAGGCGCCCGCGCTCGAGCTTGGCCGCGCTGTTGGCGACGATCTCGATCGACGGCGGCACTGCGGGGGCGCGCAGCCCCTCGCGGGCGGCGGCGGTCAGCGTCGCGACCATGCCCTCCCAGTCCTCGACCCGCTCGGCGGTGCCGGTGAGCCGCGGCGCGGCAAGGCTCCCGCTGAGCACCGCCGCGAGCCGCGCGCGGCCTTCGCCCATTGCCGCGCGCGCGTCGAAGCTTTCGCCCGGCGCCAGCCGATCGAGCACCACGAGCTCGGGAACGGTTCCGGCCATCTGTTCGGCCATCGCGTTGCGCGCGCGGACCATCGGCCCGATCTCGTCGGCGGGCAGCGCCAGGCCGAGCTGCGGGCGGTCGACCGAGCGCGCGACTTGCGCGCCGATCCCCCCCGCGAGCGCGCCGACCACGATCGGGAACAGCGGCCCCAGCAGGAAGAACAGGAACGCCTTGGACCAGATCACCGCGACGAAATCGCGCCGCGCGACCACCCAGGCCGAGCGCAAGGTGCGGATCATGCGGGGGCCTCCTCGGGATTTTCCTCGAGCGCCTTGGCCGCCGCCTCGCCGGCGATCGCGACGAACGCGTCGTGGAGGCCCGGGCGCTCGATCGACAGCGAGACGATCCCCGCCTCACCCTCGATCAGCGCGCGGAGCAGCGGCTCGATCCCCGTCTCGGGCACGCTGAAGTGCCAGAACGCGCCTTCGGAGCGCGCGTCGGCGGGGAGTGCGGCGCGCCACGGCCCATCGGCGCAGCGCGTCTCGAGCCGCACTTGCGGCGGCAGCCGGTCGCGCGCCTCGGAGACCAGCCCGGTGAACGGCACCTTGCCGCCGGCGATGATCGCGATCCGCTCGCACAAGCGCTCGGCGTGGGCGATCACGTGGGTCGAGAAGATCACCGTCGTTCCGTTGTCGGCCAGCCCGCGGATCATCCGTTCGAGCTTGCCCTGGTTGAGCGCGTCGAGCCCCGCGAACGGTTCGTCGAGGATGACCAGGTCGGGGCGGTGGATCAGCGTGCCGAGCAGCTGGACGGTCTGCGCCATGCCCTTGGAGAGCTGGCGGATCTGCCTGTCGGCGGCGTAACCGAGGCCGTATTCCTCGAGCATCGCCCGAGCCCGCTTGCGCCCCTCCTTGAGCGGCACGCCACGCAAGTGACCGAGAAACGCGATCGCCTCGAACGCTTTCATCGACGGGTAGAGCCCGCGCTCCTCGGGCAGATAGCCGATCCGGTGCGCGATCTCGT
>DATLDS010000161.1:0-10597 GCA_035525735.1 Novosphingobium sp. | reverse complement strand
TGCTGCTGCTCGACGCGACGCAAGGGCTCGAGCACCAGGACCTCAAGATCGCCAGCCTCGTGCTCGAGGAAGGCCGCGCGTTGATCATCGCGATCAACAAGTGGGACATCGCCGAGGGACCGAGCGGCTTGTTCAACGGCGTGCGCGCCGCGCTCGACGAGGGGCTTGCGCAAGTCAAGGGCGTGCCGCTGATCGCGGTCTCGGCGCGCACCGGCAAGGGGCTCGACCAGCTGCTCGGCGCCGCGTTCGAATTGCGCGAGGCGTGGTCGAAGCGGGTCTCGACCGGCACGCTCAACCGCTGGTTCGACCGCGCGCTCGAAGCCAACCCGACGCCCGCGCCCGGCGGCAGGCGAATCAAGCTGCGCTACATCACCCAGGCCAAGACGCGCCCGCCCGGCTTCGTGCTGTTCGGTACCCGGCTCGATCAGCTGCCGATGAGCTACCAGCGCTACCTGGTGAACGGCATCCGCCGCGAGCTGGGGTTCGAGGCGGTCCCGGTGCGGCTGACCCTGCGCAGCGCGAAGAACCCGTTCGCCAAAGACTAGTCTGCTTCCGCCGCCTCGCTCTGTAGCTGGATGTAGTTCTCCAGCCCCATCCGTCCGATCATCTCGAACTGCTGCTCGAGCGTGTCGACGTGCTCCTCCTCGTTCTCGAGGATGCGTTCGAAGATTTCGCGGCTGATGAAGTCGCGCACCGCTTCGGCGTGCGCGATCCCGTCCTTGAGCACCGGAATCGCCTCCATCTCGAGCGCGAGGTCGGCGCGGAGGATTTCTTCGACGGTCTCGCCGATCTTGAGCCGGCCGAGCGCCTGGAAGTTGGGCAGCCCGTCGAGGAACAGGATGCGGTCCGCGAGCATGTCCGCGTGCTTCATCTCGTCGATCGATTCGTGGCGCTCGAAGCCCGCGAGCTTCTTGACCCCCCAGTTGTCGAGCATCCGGTAATGCAGCCAGTACTGGTTGACCGCGGTCAGCTCGTTGCCGAGCGCCTGGTTGAGGAACTCGATGACATTGGGATCGCCGCGCATCGCACGCCTCCTGTGAGGCCAAGGACTATGGACCGGCCGCGCTAGGCGGACAATTCAGGCCGCGCAGAGCTGGCGGGCCTGGCAGATGATGTGGCCGGCCTCGCCGAGGCACTGGCGGCACTGCGGGGGGCGGCCCAGCGCGGCGTAGACCCGCTCGGCGTCGCCCGAAACCTTGCGCGCGGCGGCGCGCAACTCGGTTTCACGGATGGCGTTACAGATGCAGACGTACATGGTGCGCACCTTCTACTGCGAATCAGTTGCAATAGCAACCCTGCGCAGCGGCTCGACCCTTCCGTACGTCAGCGAGCGCCATGCCCATTCGAGCGGGCCGTACCGGAACTGCGCCAGCCACGGCTTGCTCCACGCGAGCATGACGATCCACCCGAGCACGACGAAGCCAAGCAGCTCGAGCCGCCCGTAGCGGGCGAAAAGCCCCAGTCCCCAGCCGTGGAACACGAAGGTCATCAGCAGGCTGGTGCCGAGATAGTTGCTGAACGCCATCCGCCCGCACGCCACCAGCCGCTCGCCGAGCGCCGAGCCCGCGAATTGGCGCGCCGCGAGCACCAGCAGCGCGGCGTAGCCGATCACCATCGGCAGCCGCCCGAGCGCGGCGGGCGAGAGCCACAGGAACAGCGTCAGCGTTAGCGGAAAGCCTTCGCGCCACATCACCGCCGCGATTCCCAGCGTGACGATCAGGCCGCTTGCGATGCCGCGCAGCGCCCACCGGCGCAGGCGCGCGTCGCTCCAGCCGCCGGCGAACAACCCGGACTTGAACAGCGCCATGCCGAGCAGCATCAGCGGCACCGTCTCGAACCAGCTGATCGCGACGGTGACCAGCGGCTCGGCGAGGTTCTCGCTCAGCGACTCCGCGACCATCGCGGGCCAGGACCGTTGCGTGACGACGAGCTCGTGACGCGCCTCGGCGGCGTATTCGCGCTCGAGCGCGCCGGTCCGGTCGGCCAGTCCCGCGCCGGTCAGCGCGCCGAGCGCGAGCACTCCGGCGGCGTAGATTCCCAGCGCCCAGCGCACCAGCCGGCGCGGCGGCCAGGCGCGCAGCGCGAGCGCCACGAACCCGCAAACCGCGTAAAGGAACAGGATGTCGCCCCACCACAGCAGGAAGTAGTGCGCCAGCCCGAACAGCGCGAGCCAGCCCAACCGCCGCGCCTGAAGTCGTCCGCCGTCGCGTCCTGCCGCTTCGGCGCGCCCGACGAACAGCAGCAGGCTCGCCCCGAACAGCAGGCTGAACAGCCCGCGGAACTTGCCGTCGGCCAGCACGAAGATCGTCAGATAGGTCCAGTCGTCCGCGGCGCTCACCGGCCCGGTCGGCGCGCGCGGGCTGACGTAGACGATCTCGGGCCAGGCGAACCCGACGATGTTGAGCAGGAGGATGCCGAGCACCGCCACTCCGCGCACGAAATCGAGCGCGACGAGGCGATCCGACGGACGTGACGTCACGCGTGGGCTACTTCTGGACGGCGATGCAAGCTTGCCCGGCCAAGGCTTCGCAGGCGGCTTGCGCTTCCCCGCGCGTGGCGAAGGGGCCGGCGAGCAGACGGGTCAACCGCCCCGCGGGAACATACGACGGCTCGCGCCCGGCCAGCACTGCGCCGCCCTTGAGCCGCGCCCACAGCGCCTGCGCGTTGCCCGCGACGCCGAACGCGCCGAGCTGGATCTTCCACGCTCCCGATCGCACGACGACGGGCGCGGGCGGTGCGGGGCGAACCGCGACGATCGGTGGCCCGAGCGTGACCGGAAGCGCGTAGTCCGCGCCGGCGGTGACCGGCGCGGTCTGAAGGACGACCACCGCGGGCGGTGATGTCTTGACGCCCGCCTTCATTCCGCCGGTGCCGACGACGCGTTTGGGCTTGTCTGACGTTCCGACGAGATCGGCGGAGGCGAACTGCGTGCTGCGCAGCGCGTTGGCGCGGGTTTCGAGCTCGGCGGCGAGCGCGGCACCCTGCTGCCGTTCGTCGAGCGTCAGCGCCTGGTCCATCGTCGCCAGCGTGGCGCGGGCCTGGTCGAGACCCGTCGCCGCGGCGCGCGTCATCAGCGCGTAAGCGCGCACCGGGTCGCTGGGGACGAGGTCGCCGTTGAAGTGCGCGATGCCCAGCACGTATTGCGCGCGCGGCTCGCCGCGCTCGGCCGAAGGCACGATCCACGCCATCGCCGCCTCGCGCCGACCGCTCTGGAACAGCAGCAAGCCATAGTTGTCGGCGGCCTGAAGGTGGCCCTGCTGCGCCGCCGCCAGGTACAGCGCCTCGGCGCGCCTGAGATCGGCGGGCACGCCCTTGCCCAGCTTGTAGGCTTGCGCGAGGTTGAACTCGGCGTCGGCGTCTCCGTTCGCGGCGGGGCCTTCCCAGCTGCGAATCGCGGCGGCGAAATCGCCGCGCGTCCACGCTTCGACCCCGGCCTTGACCACGTTGTCCGGCGCGGATTTCGCGGCGGCGGGCAGCGCCGCCAGCGCCAGCGCGAGCGTCACGGCGGAACGGGCAAGGCGCATCGCCGGCTTCCTTCCTGGTTAACCCGCGGCCCGCCCGCGCGCCACGATCCCGCGCAGCGTGCCCCGGTCTCACGCGGCGCAATGGAAACTGACATAGTCAACGCACCGTTAGCAAAGGCTTTATCGTTGGTCGGCATCGTCATGGCTCGCGCACCGCCGCGCACGTTCGGGGCGAATCGGCTTTAGCGTTAACCCAAAATTAGGGGTGATCGCCGATACCCGGCGTCCAAAGCCGCTTGGCATCGGGGGACCACACGTTGCGCGTTCTGGCATTGGCATCGCAGAAGGGTGGATCGGGCAAGACGACCTTGTCCGGCCACCTCGCCGTCGAGGCGCAGCGCGCGGGCGCGGGCCCGGTCGTGCTCATCGACATCGACCCGCAAGGCAGCCTCGCAGATTGGTGGAACGAGCGCGAGGCGGAGTTTCCGTCGTTCGCGCAGACCACCGTGGCGCGGCTCGCGGGCGATCTCGCGGTGCTGCGCCAGCAGGGCTTCCGCCTCGCGGTGATCGACACCCCGCCGGCGATCACCATGGCGATCCAGTCGGTGATCTCGGTCGCCGAGCTGATCGTCGTCCCGACCCGGCCTTCCCCGCATGACCTTCGCGCGGTCGGCGCCACCGTCGACTTGTGCGAACGCGCGGGCAAGCCGCTGATCTTCGTGGTCAACGGCGCCACGCCCAAGGCCAAGATCACCTCCGAGGCCGCGGTCGCGCTGTCGCAGCACGGCACCGTCGCGCCGATCACGCTTCACCACCGCACCGATTTTGCCGCGTCGATGATCGACGGGCGCACGGTGATGGAAGTCGACCCCAACGGCCGGTCGGCGGGCGAGGTCATGGCGCTGTGGGGCTATATCGCCGACCGCCTCGAGAAGAACTTCCGTCGCACGGTGTTCGCCGTGCCGACCCCCGTCTCCTCGGTGGTTTCCGGCGTGCATCGGCCGCAAGGCGGCTTCGGCCGCCGCGTCGCCGGCTCCTGAGCGGGGCCGCGCCGATGAGCGACGCCAAGCCGTTCGCCTCGCTGTCGCCGACGCTGCTCGCCCGCAAGGGCGGCGCCCGCCCGGCGATGCGCCCGCAGCTCCAGCCGCTCGGCCACTATCCTGCCCCCGAGCCGACGATGAGCGGCGCCGCGAGCGAAGAATTCGCGCACGACGACCTCGGCTGGAACGACATGGGCGAGCCGCAGGAAGCGCCTGCCGCGCCCGAGCCGAACCCCGAGCACACCGTCGTCGCGTTCGTTCCCAGCGAAACGCCCGCGGAGACCGCGCCCCTTCCCGAAGTCGTGCGCCAGCAGGACGCGCTGGCCGGGCAGGTCGCGAGCGAACCTCCCTCGGCGCTAATCCCGCTTGCCCGCCACCGCTGGGCCCGCGCCGAGCGCGACGAGCGCAACCAACGCCGCTCGGCGCTCGCCGACGGCCGCCGTGCCGCCTTCACCTTGCGCGTCGACGACGCGCGCCATCTCAAGTTGCGGCTCGCGTGCACCGTCCAAGGCCGCAGCGCGCAGCAAATCGTCACCGAGGCGCTCGACCGGCTGCTCGACGAGCTGCCCGAGCTCGACGACCTCGCCCGCCGGGTCAAACGCCGCTGAGCGGCCAACGAGAAAGACAAAGGGGTACGTCATGATCGACACTCGCACTTCGTTCGTCCGGCTTTGCGCCAGCACCGCGCTCGCCGCAGTGCTGCTCGGCAGCTTCGCCACCGACGCCGGCGCGCGCTCGCAGCGTAATTCGGGCTCGGCCAAGGCCGGTTCGGCGAAGTCGATCGGAAAAGCGGTGAGTCTGGCCGAGCAGGCGGTGCTCGCCGCCCCGCGCGACGCCGCGGCGCGCGCCGCGCTCGGCGCGGCTTATCTCAAGGCCGGGCGCTTCGCCTCGGCCACCGCGGCTTACGACGCCGCGCTCGAATTGGGCGACGAGAGCGTGCCGACGGTGCTCGGCCTCGCATTGGCGGAGACCGCGCAAGGCCACGATGCGGCCGCGCTCGAGCTGCTCAACGACTGGCGCGACGTGATCCCGGCGAGCGACCTGGGGCTGGCGTTCGCGCTGGCCGGCGACCCGGAGCGCGGCGTCGCGCTGCTCGCCGATGCGCTGCGCGGCGGCGACAACACTCCCAAGGCCCGCCAGAACCTGGCGTTCGCTTACGCGCTCGGCGGGCGCTGGCGCGAGGCCCGGCTGATGGTCGCGCAGGACGTCCCCGCCGACCAGGTCGCCGCGCGGATCAGCCAGTGGGCGATGCTCGGCAAGCCCGAGGACACGCAGGCGCGAGTCGCGCACTTGCTCGGCGTGCCGATGGTCGGCGACGCCGGCCAGCCCGCCGCGCTGGCGCTGGCCAATTTCCCGAGCCCGGAGCAGCTCGCCGCGCAAGCCGCGCCGGCAGCCGTCGAAGCGTCCGCTCCGATCGAGCAGGTCGCGGCAGTCGAGGAAGCGCCCGCCGCGGCGCCGATCGAGCTCGCCGCGCTGACCTTGCCCGCGACCAACGTCGCCAGCGATTCGCCGGTGTTCGTCGCCAACGCCGTCATCCAGGCGCTGCCGGTGACGATGGCGCCGGTGACCGCCAAGCCGCGCGTCGCCGGCAGCCCGCTGGTCCAGGTCCGCGAAACCGCGGCTCAACCCGGCAAGGAGCGCGCACGCCTCATCGCCAGGCCGGCGGCCAAAGTCGTCGCGGGCGGCACGCACCTGGTCCAGCTCGGCTCGTACACCAACCAGGCGATCGCGCGCGAAGGCTGGGGCAAGTTCACCGCGCGCACGCCCGCGCTCAAGCCTTACCGAATGTCCACCACGACCGCGACGGTCGGAGGTGCGCAAGTCTGGCGCGTCGCAGCGGCGGGCTTTGCCAGCTACGCCGATGCGAACGCGATGTGCCGCACGGTCAAGTCGCGCGGCGGCGCGTGCCTGGTGGTCAGCGCGCCCAAGGCCGTGGTGGGCGGCGGCAGCGGGTTCGCCCGCCGCTGATCGCGCTCAGGCGACTTTCACGCCACCCTTGAACAACGCGGCTACGCGTCCCTCGACGGGGCGTTTGTCGAACGGGGTATTGCCCGCGGCGGCCGCCATCTTGTCCGAATCGACCACCCACGGCTTGGCCGGATCGACCAGCGCGATGTCCGCCTGAGCGCCGACGCGCAGGATTCCCCCGTCGACCCCCAATAGCCGCGCCGGGTTCGCGGCGAGCAGCTCGAATACGCGCGCGAGGCCGATATGGCCGTCGCGTGCCAGCGTCAGCGTCAGCGGCAGCAAGGTCTCGGCCCCCGCCATCCCGGGCGCGGCATCGACGAAGGGGAGGCGCTTGTCCTCGGGCCCGCGCGGGTCGTGGCCCGAGGCGACGACGTCGATCGTCCCGTCGGCGATGGCCGCGATCACCGCTTGCCGGTCGTCCTCGCCGCGCAGCGGCGGCGACAGGCGGGCGAAGGTGCGGAACCCGGCGAGCTCGAGGTCCGAGAGCATGAAGTGCGCGGGCGTCACCCCGGCGGTGACCGGTAAGCCGCGAGCCTTGGCGGCGCGCACCAGCGCGAGCCCGGCGCGGGTCGTGACCTGGCGGAAATGCAGCCGCGCACCCGCCAGCTCGGCAAGCGCGAGGTCGCGCGCGATTCCCAGCGCCTCGGCCGCGGCGGGCGCGGCGGGAAGGCCCAGCCGCGTCGCCATCTCGCCTGCTGTGGCGACCGCGCCCGCGGCGAGGCTCGCGTCCTCGGCGTGCGTCACCACGACGAGGTCGAGCATCGCGCAGTAGCGCAGCAGCCGCAGCATCACCGCCGAATCGGCGATCCACGTCCGCCCGGTGGCGACCGCGCGCGCGCCGGCCTCGCGCATCAGCGCGAGCTCGGCCAGTTCCGCGCCCGCCAGTCCGACCGTCGCCGCGGCGAGCGGGTGGACCCACAAGTCGGGCTTGCCCGATTGCGCGGCGAAGCGGACCCGCGCCGGATGGTCGAGCGGTGGGGCCTGGTCGGGCATCAGCGCGGCGCGGACGATCCCGCCGAAGTGAAACGCCGGCTTGTCGATCGCGAACACCCCGAGGTCGATCAGTCCGGGCGCGATCAGCGCGCCCTTTGCATCGACGACGACATCGCCATCGCTCGCGACGACCGCGTCACCGAGCGCGACGGCCACGCCGTTTTCGCAGCGCACCGCACCCGGACGCGGCTGTCCTTCGGTTGTCACCACGCGGCCGTTGACGATCGTGAGCGGCGCGGCGGTCACTTCCAGCCCTCGATTTCGCGCTTTGCCCGCGTCAGCACCTCGAGGCAGGCCATGCGGATCGCGACGCCGTTCTCGACCTGGCGGGTGATCAACGATCGGCCCGTCAGGTCGGCGACGCTCGAATCGATCTCGACCCCGCGGTTCATCGGACCGGGGTGCATGACCAGCGCTTCGGGCGCGGCCTTCGCGAGCCGTTCCGGCGTCAGCCCGTACAGGTGGCGATACTCGCGCGGCGAGGGGATGAACTGCCCGCTCATCCGCTCCTGCTGGAGCCGCAGCATCATCACCACTTCGGCGCCGGCGAGCGCGGCGTCGAAATCGAGGAACGGTTCGACCCCCATCGCCTCGACCTCAGCGGGCATCAGCGCGGGCGGGGCGCAGACGCGCACTTCGGCGCCGAGCGCGGTCAGGCACAGCACGTTCGAGCGCGCGACGCGGCTGTGAAGCACGTCACCGCAGATGGTTACCCTGAGGCCATTGAGGTCGCTTCCGGCGGACTTGCCGAGCGCTTGGCGGATGGTCAATGCGTCGAGCAGGCCTTGCGTCGGATGCTCGTGGCTGCCGTCGCCGGCGTTGAGCACCGGGCAATCGACCTTGTCCGCGATCAGCCGCACCGCGCCGCTCGAGGCATGGCGGATGACCAGCGCGTCGGCGCGCATCGCGCCCAGCGTCAGGGCGGTGTCGATCAGCGTCTCGCCCTTCTTCACGCTCGATTGCGCGGCGTGCATGTTGACAACGTCGGCGCCGAGCCGCTTGCCCGCGATCTCGAACGACAGCAGCGTTCGGGTCGAATTCTCGAAGAACGCGTTGATGATGGTCAGCCCGGCGAGCCGGTCGGCATGCTTGGCGGCGCCGCGGTTGAGCTCGACCCACTGTTCGGCTTCGTCGAGCAGGAACAGGATCTCGTGGCGGGCGAGCGCGCCGATGCCGAGCAAGTGGCGATGCGGAAACGCCGCCGCCCCTTGGGGGTAGCGGGTTGAAGTGGTTTCCGGCGCGGGCATTAAAGCGAAGCCCCTAGTCGAGCGGCGTTAGTCGCTCAAGCGGTTTGAGGTGGCGCCGGTGACGGCGGAACCCTAGAGAACGCCAAACTCTGGAGCTTTCAGCAAGATGATCTTCGCACGCAAGGTTTGGCGGATACTGGTCGGGATCAAGGACGGGTTCGCGCTCGTCTTCCTGCTGCTGTTCTTCTGGGCGCTTTACGCGGTGCTTACCGCGCGGCCCAATCCCGGACTGGTGCGCGAAGGCGCGCTGCTCCTCAAGCTCGACGGCTCGGTGGTCGAGGAGCCGGCCAAGCTCGATCCGCTCGAGCTGCTGCTCGGCCGGGGCGTGCCGGCGCGCGAATACCGCGCGCGCGACCTCGTCCGCGCGATCGAGGCCGCGGCCGACGACCACCGGGTCAAGGCGGTGGTGCTCGATCTCGACAAGTTCACCGGCGGCGGCCAGGTCCACCTCGAACGGATCGGCGCCGCGCTCGACACCGTCCGCGCCGCCAAAAAGCCGGTGTTCACCCACGCGATCGCTTACGGAGACGACGCGATGTTGCTCGCCGCGCATTCGAGCGAGGTCTGGGTCGAGCCGCTCGGCGGGGCGGTGATCGCCGGTCCGGGGGGAAGCCGGCTCTACTATAAGCAGTTGATCGACCGGCTCAAGATCAAGGCGCACGTGTTCAAGGTCGGCACTTACAAGAGCGCGGTCGAGCCGTATTTCCGCGACGGCCAGTCGCCCGAAGCCGAAGAGAACCTCAAGGCGGTCTACGCCGCGCTGTGGGACAGCTACCGCGCCGACATTCTGAAAGCGCGCCCCAAGGTTCAGTTCGACCTCGTCACCAAGGACCCGGTCGGCTGGCTTGCCGCGGCCAACGGCGACCTCGGCCAAGCCGCGCTCAACGCGGGGCTCGTCGACAAGCTCGGCGACCGCACCGCGTTCGGCCAGCGCGTCGCCAAGCTGGTCGGCGACGAGCCCGGCGGTATCCCGGGCAGCTTCAAGAGCACCCCACTCGAGCCGTGGCTCGCCGACCTCGACGACGACGACGCGGGCCACAAGATCGGCGTGGTAACGATCGCCGGCGAGATCGTCGACGGCGACGCCGGGCCGGGCCAAGCGGGCGGCGACCGCATCGCCAAGGCGCTCGACGAGGCGCTCGACGACGATCTCAAGGCGCTGGTCGTGCGGGTCGATTCGCCCGGCGGCTCGGTGCTCGCCTCCGAGCGCATCCGCACCGCGATCCTGCGCCACAAGGCCAAGGGCATTCCGGTGGTGGTGTCGATGGGCAACCTCGCGGCGAGCGGCGGGTACTGGGTCTCGACCCCGGGCAGCCACATTTTCGCCGAGCCCGCGACGATCACCGGCTCGATCGGCATCTTCGGCGTGATCCCGACGTTCGAGGGCACGCTGACCGACTGGGGCGTGACCCCCGACGGGGTGCGCACCACGCCGCTGTCGGGCCAGCCCGACGTGTTCGGCGGGCTCACCCCCGAAGTCGAGAGCCTCATCCAGACCAACATCGAAAGCGGCTATCGCCGGTTCATCGGGCTGGTCGGCCAATCGCGCAAGAAGACTCCCGAGCAAGTCGACGCTATCGGTCAGGGCCGGGTGTGGGACGGCGGCACCGCGCGCCAGCTCGGCCTAGTCGACCAGTTCGGCGGGATCGAGGACGCGCTCGCTTACGCGGCCAAGGCCGCCAAGCTGGGCGACGGCGATTGGCACGCCGAGTACCTCGGCGAGGACGATAACGGGTTCGAGACGCTGCTCGCGCAGATCCTGCGCGACGACGAGGATGACCAGGCCGCGCGCGTCGGCATCGCCGGGCTGGCGCTGGCCCGCCAGGACGCGCTCGCTGCGCGGCTGGCGCACGATCTGGGGCTGCTGCTCAATGGCAGCGGCGTG
>DATLDS010000044.1:0-4288 GCA_035525735.1 Novosphingobium sp. | reverse complement strand
GCCGTTAAGCACCGCCCCCGGGTTGAGCAGGCCATTGCCGTAGGTTCCCGACGCCGACAGCGCCGAATAGGTCAGTCCCTTGGGGGTGATGACCAGCGCGCCAAGCTGGTTGCCACTCGGCGCGATGATGTAATTGCCGCTCCCCGCCGCGGGATTGAGCGCGCCAGCGCTGAGCACGTAGGAGCCTGCGCCAAGCCGCCCCGCATCGCTCAGCAGCCCGCTTGCCCCGGTCGCCGAATTGGTCACCACGATCGGCGCGGTCAGCGCGTAGCGCGTCGGCGTGGTCAGGCTGAGCGTGAGCCCGCCGATCACGTCGCCATAAGTCGTGGTCAGCGAACCAACCGAAAAATTGACCGGCTTGGGGGTCACGGTCAGGACCGCGCTGCGCGTCGTCGCGGGATCGAGGATGTAGTTGCTCGCGCCGGTGCCGGTGATGCCGATCAGGTCGAAGCGATGCGTGCCGACGTCGGGCAGGGTGAAGCCGACCCCCGTCTCGCCGACCCCGACCCGCCCCTCGGCGCTGCCGTCGAGCAGCCCGGTGGCGACCACGTCGTCACCGAACAACACTCCGTTCAAGGTCGCCAGCGCGCTGGTCGATTCATAGACCTGCGAAGTGTTGGCGACGGACGCGCCGATCATCAGCCGGCCGACGCTGAGCACGCCAACCTGGCTCGCTCCCGTCAGGACATAATTGCCTGCGCCGGCGCCGGTCAGCACCGCATTGATGTTGTAATTGCCCGCCGCGGTGCGCGCGCTGAGCGCGACATTGCCATTGTTGAGCAAGGCAGTCGCCCAGACCGCGTCGCCCGCGATCACGCCGCTGAGCGTCGGCGCCGCGATCGAGGCCAGCGTGCCATAGGTCGAAGTGGTGTTGCTGGTCGAATAGGTCAGCGCCTTGGGATCGATGATCGCGCTGCCCGCGCTGCTGTGCGCGGTGTCGAGCACATAATTTCCCGCCGCGGCGCCGCCCAGCGTCCCGGCGATCGTCGCATAGGTACCGACCCCGGTGGTCGCGGTCAGCGCCGAGGTCACGCCGTTGCGCACGACTCCCGCGACGCCGAGCGACACGTCATCGCCCGACAAAAGCCCCGCGAGGATAAAACCGGTGGTGTTAAGCGTGCCATAGATCGAGCTGGCGCTGGTCCCGGCATAGGTCAGCGTCTTGGGGTCGATCGCCAGCGTGGCGCCGATCATGCCCGACAGGTCGAGCGTATAATTGGCCGCGGCCGCTCCGCTCAGCCCGGTCAGGGTGAAGCTGCGCTGACCGGCGGCAAGGTTGGCGGCAAAGCTGTAGGCCCCGCCGCTGCCCGTCAGCGCCTGCGTGCCAAGCCCGCTGACCGTCGCCGTCAGCCCGACCTGGTCGCTGCCGACCAGCCCGCCGAGATTGGCGACCGCAGTGGGCGCGCCATAGGTGTAGGCTCCCGCGGTGACGGTAGGGGTCAGCGCCTTGGGGGTGATGCGCAGCACGTCCGTGGAGCCCGTCAGATTGACGAAATAGCCCGACACACCCGAGGCGAATCCGAATCCCGCCGTCGCGCTGGTGGTCACGGCGTAGTCGCCGACCCCTTGCCCTGCGGCCGGTCCCGTCGTGGTGGTCGATCCGCTGGCGAGAATCCCGTCCAGCGTATCGCCGCTCTGCAGCGTCCCCGACATGAGGTGGAGGGCGTCGAACGCGCCATACGCGTCGCCGTAGATCGACGTATAAGCCGGTACCGTCCCTCCCTTGCCGAGCGCGAGCCGGACCGTGTCGGTCGCCGCCGCGCCCTCGCCTCCGGTCTCTCCGCCGCGCAACACGCCGTAGCGGATCAGCGCGCCATTCTCGATGAAGCGGAGGATCGCCCCCGGGCTGCTCGCGGTGAGCAATGCACTCGCCTCGTTGGTCCAGCTGACGGTGCGGCCACTCAGGGTTGCGTCGCTGGTCTGGATGCGGAGCGCGCCGGTCAGGCTCAGCGCCTCGGCCGCGCTCAGCGTTGCGGGGTTCGGCCCGCCGTCATAATCGAACAGCGACACGGTGCGATCGCCGGCGTCGATGGTGATCGAGCGCGCGCTGATCGAGGCGAGCCGCATGTCGCCCGCCTGGCCGTTGGTGACCCCTGCGCCGCTGGCCATTTTAAGGGTAACATTGCCGCCGCTCGATCCGCTCGCGGTGCTGCCGCTGATGTGCGCGTTGAACGCGTCGAGCGAGGCCGCTCCCGGATCGCGGTCGGCATCGACCACGCCGTTGGCCAGCGTGTCGTTGGCGGTGACCGACAGATTGGCCTCGTTAAGCGTCAGATAGCCGGCCAGCGACACCGACCGTCCGGCACTGAGTACGAGATTGCCCGGTGTGCCGCCGAAGCCGACGGTCAGATCGGCGTTGAAGGTAAGGTCATTGCTGGCGCGCAGCGTTACGCTCGTCCCGCCATCGATTAGCGTTTTGATGTCGAGGACGTTGAAGATCGAATCCGCGCCGGGATTGTCGCCATAGCCGGCGGTCCCGGTCAGCGAATCGCCGGTCGTCCCCGCCGGCATCTGGTAGCTGTTGTAGACGAAGACATTCTTCGGATCGAGCAGCAGCGACCCGCCGCGTCCGGTCGCAACCTTGCCGAGGCTGGTGCTGAGCAGGCCGTGCGACGACAGTTCGATCGCCCCGCCGACCGCGCCCGAGGCGTTGATCGTGCCGAGCTGGCGCGTGCGCTGCTCGCTCCACACCACCGCGCTGCCGCCCGCCGCGCCGCCCGACACGTCGATCGTCGAGCCCGCGTCGATCGTCGTCGTCCGCGCCGAACGCAATGCCCTGTCCGCACCGAAGCGAGTGTCGAACCGGTTGCTCAGCGCCGCCGTCGCCGCCGAGCCGGCCGCCCCGCCCTGGAAGGCGCCGCCGATCCGCACCAGTCCGCCGCGCGCGCTGCCCGTCGCCGCGACCGTCGCGCCGCTCAGCGCGACATCGCCGCCGCTGACATCGACCTGCCCGCCGCGCACGCCCGAGGCGTCGATCGCGCCCGACACGTCGACGGTCCCGCCGTCGCCGCCGTCGAGCACCACCGTCCCGCCATCGCGGCTGACCGAGGTGGCGCGAATGATGCCGCTCATGTTGATCGCCTGGCGGACGATCTCGCGCGCCGTCGCCGCGCGCATCACGACCAGCCCGCCGCCGACGTCGATCGTCCCGCGCTGGTCGATCAGAGGTGCGCCATTGCCGTCGAGCGCGCTCGGGATCGCAACCTGAAGGAAGCCGTCGCCGTTGAGGTCGAGCGTCGCCTGCTGGGCAGCGCCGATGGCCACACGGCCCATCGGCGAGACGATCGTCCCGATATTCGAGACGCTCGATCCGAGCAGCGCCACCGCGCCCCCGGCGATCGTGCCGCGATTGACGATCGATCCCGCGCCGCTGCCGGCAAAGGCCAGCCGGCCGGCCATGAAGTCGTCGTCCCTGATGTCGAGCGTCGAGGCGATGAACCCGCCATGCGCGTCGACCTTGCCGGTCGAGTCGAAGAGGATGCCGTTGCGGTTGGTCAGAAAGACCTGCCCATTGGCGGTCAGCGAGCCCGCGATCTGCGACACGTCATTGCCCGTGACTCGGTTGAGCAGCGCCGAATTCGCGCCCGGCTGGACGACATTGACGCTGCCGCCCGCGCCGATCGAGAAGCTGTTCCAGTTGATCACCGCGCGATTGCTGGTCTGGTTGATCGACACTGCCGAGCCGCTGCCGCCGATCGTCGCCGATCCGGCACCGACGCTGCCTCCGCTGGGCAGAGCGACGGTCTGGGCAAAGGCGTTCTGACTGGCGAGCGCAACGATAGTCGAGGCGAGCAGGCGCAGGCGAAGCGAGGCGGTACAGGATCGCATCAGAACGATACTCCAAACAGGACCGACAGCCGGCCACCGGAACCCGCGCCGCGATTGGCGTGGTGGCGTCCATATTCGAGCGTGAGGGTCGGCGCGGCGCCGAGCGGGAAGCGATTCCCGGCAAGGCGCAGGCCGGCGCCGTATGCACTGGCGAAGCTGGGGGTAAAGGGATCCTCGATCGTTGAATCAGGGCTGCCAACCGCGCCGAACACATAGGGTGAGGCGTTGAGGGTCGCGCCGCCAAGAGTGACCGAGACCCGGTGCGCGAGCTCGCCGCGCAGGCTTACCCCACCATCGGCGCTGAGCGCGCCCGCGGTGAAGGGCGACAGGCTGTCGAGCCCGGTGAGGTCGAACAGTTCGGAGCTTGGCAGCACGTCGCCGAACGACGACTGGACGCGACCGATGACCGTCAGGCTCGACGCCGCGCCGATCGCGTGGGTGACCACCGCCTGCGCGTCGG
>DATLDS010000154.1:0-5863 GCA_035525735.1 Novosphingobium sp. | reverse complement strand
GGTGCCGTTGCGCTCGCAAAGCGAGGACGCGGCGGAACCGGGCGCGCCGCGGCTCATTGATCCGGCGAACGACGAAAGCGCACGGGACACCGGATAATGACGATGAGGGGGCGAGGGGGCGTGCTCGCGGTCGCGGCGCTCCTCGCGGCGTGCGGCGGGTCGCCCGAACGCGCGCCGCGCGACAATGCCCGATCGATCGCGCACGATTCCGCCGCGGTCCCGCGTCCGAGCGAAACGGCTTCGCCCGAGCCCGCGCCGTCGCCTTCGCCGAGCGTGGCCGCCCCGTCGCCGACGCCCGTCAAGCTGGCGAGCTATCCGCCGCGCGACGAGTGCGCCAAGCTGCCGGGGTTCGCGGCGTTCCGAAAGACGCTGTTCGACGCGGTGCGGGCGCGCGACGCCGCGGCGCTGGGCGCACTCGCCGACCCCAAAGTGCAGCTCGATTTCGGCGGCGGCGCCGGGCCCGACGAGCTGCGCAAGCGGCTGAGCGAAACCCGCCCCGAGTTGTGGGGCGAGCTCGCCGCGCTGACCTCGCTCGGTTGCGCCGCCGATGGCGGGGTCGCCACGCTGCCGTCGATTTTCGCGCGGGTGCCCGAGACGATCGATCCTTATCGGACGATGTGGGTGACGGGCGAGGGCGTCCCGCTCCGCGCCAAGGCGTCGACGGGCGCGGCGGGACGAGCGCGGCTCGGCTGGGCGCTGGTCGAGCTGGTCGGCGCATCATTCGATCCCAAGGCCGCGTTCACCGAAGTCCGAACCGCCGACGGCGCGCGCGGCTTCGTCGCCGGGGAACGCCTGCGCAGCGTGCTCGACTACCGCCTGATCGCCGACCGCGAGGGCGATACCTGGAAAATCACCGCGTTCATCGCCGGGGATTAGAGCCGTGCCAGGGCCTCGTAAGCCAGCACCGCCATCGCCACCGCGGCGTTGAGGCTGTCGGCGCGGCCGCGCATCGGGATCGTCACGCGCAGATCGCACGCGTCCTCGTAAGCATCGGGCAGCCCGCGCGACTCGTTGCCGACGAGGAGAAAGCACGGCGCGGCGTAGGCCGCGTCGCGATAAGGCACCGCGTCGCGCAGCGAGGCCGCCACCAGCTGGCCCTCAGCCGCTCTCAACCAGGCCACGAACTCGTCCCAGCGAGCCTGCGCCAGCGCTACCGTGAACACCGCGCCCATGCTCGCGCGCACCGCTTCGACCGAGAACGGATCGGCGCAGTCGTCGATCAGGATCAGCCCACCCGCGCCCACCGCGTCGGCGGTGCGCAGCATCGTGCCGAGGTTGCCCGGATCGCGCAGCGCCTGCGCCACCAGCCACAGCGGCGCGTTCCCGCGGTCGAGCGCGGCGAGCGCGGTCGGCCACTCGGCGAACACCGCGGCGACGGCTTGGGGATTGTCCTTGCCGGTGACCTTTTCGAGCAGCTCGACCGGCAACTCGAGCACCTCGCCGCCGGCCGCGGCGACATCGGCCTCGAGTTGGCTCAGCAGCGGATGGGTCTCGCGATCGACCGCCATCAGCAGCGTCTCGGGCAAGAGCCCGCAGGCGCGCGCGTCGGTCAGCAGCCGTAAGCCCTCGGCGAGGAACTTGCCCTCGCGCTTGCGGTGCTTCTTGTCACGCAGCGCACGGATCGCCTTGATCGTGGGGTTGGAGAAGCCGGTGATGGCGCGGCGCATGGGGTGCCGCTAATCCTCGCCGAAGCCGTCGACCACCAGCCCAACGAGCTTGCTCAGCGCGGCCTCGCATTCCTCGCCGGTGACGATGATCTCGATCGCGTCGCCGCGCGCCGCGCCGAGCATCATCAACCCGAGAATGCTGCCGCCCGCCGCGTCGAAGCCGTCCTTGGCGACGCGGACCTGGCAGCCCGGGGGAAGCATGGCGACGGCGTTGACGAACTTGGCGCTGGCGCGCGCGTGGAGGCCGCGCTGGTTGGTGATCTCGACCGTCTGCCGCGCTTCGTCCACCCCGGGCCCCCGCCTGCTTGCCTAAGCGTCCTGCCCGAGGAACTCGGAGGCGACAGTGATATAGGTTCGCCCGGCATCGCGCGCGGCGCGCACCGCCTCCTCCACCCCCATGCACTTGCGCGCGCCGGCGAGGCGGATCAGCATCGGCAGGTTGATCCCCGCGATCACTTCGACCCGGCCCGCCTGGAGCAGCGAGATCGCGAGGTTCGACGGCGTCCCCCCGAACAGGTCGGTGAGCAGGATCGCGCCGTCGCCGCTGTCGACGCGGCGGATCGCGTCGGCGATCTCCTTGCGGCGCTTTTCCATGTCGTCGTTGGGGCCGATCGCGATCCCGACGATGTCGGTCTGCGTCCCGACGACGTGCTCCATCGCGTGGATGAACTCTTCGGCCAGGCGGCCGTGGGTAACCAGGATAAGGCCGATCATGAACTCAGCGCGGCTCCAAAAAGGCAAGCGGGCGCGCTTGCGCTCGCGCCGCTGAACGCGCGCTGCACGGCATCGCCGGGTCGGCTTGAACGGTGAAGAAAACGATGGGCGGCCTCTGCCTGAACGGTTGAAGCGTCATTTCGCGTGCGCGTCCTCGAGCTGGTCGACCGGGCGCGCGGCCAGGTTGCGGTGCAGCAATGTGGGCGCAAATCCCGCGGCGCGCAAGGCCTTCGCGATTTCCTCGGCGAAGAACACCGAGCGGTGGCGCCCCCCGGTGCAGCCGAACGCGATGTTGACGTAGGCCTTGCCTTGCGCGGCATAGCGCGGAAGCAGCAAGAGCAGGAGGTCGCGGACGCGCGCGAACGCTTCGTCCCATGCCGGGTCGGCGCGGATGTGCTTGGCGACCGCCTTGTCCTGCCCGGTCAGCGGCCGCAGCTCGTCGACCCAGTGCGGGTTGTCGAGAAAGCGGACGTCGAACACGAAGTCGGCGAGCGGCGGGGCGCCGCGGGCGAAGCCGAAGCTGCTCACGGTGATCGTGGGGACCCGGCCACGGCTGTCCATGAACCGCTCGCGGATGACCTGGGCGAGCTGATGGGCGGAAAAATCGGTCGTGGTGATGACCATTTCCGCCCACCGCCGCAGCGGTTCGAGCAGCTCGCGTTCGGCGGCGATGCCGAGCGCGGCGGGCTTGTCCTGCGCCAGCGGATGGCGTCGCCGGGTTTCGTTGTAGCGGCGCTCGAGCTCGGCGCCGGCGCAGTCGAGGAACAGCGTGGCGACCTCGAGATCGCCGCGCGCCGCGAGCTTCTTGACCCGCTCGATGATCGCGCGCGGATCGAACCCGCGGGTGCGGCTGTCGAAGCCGATTGCCAGCGGAGCACCCATCGCCTTGGCGCCATCGTCGTCGCTCCCGCCGCTCGACTTGGTCGCGAGCAGCCGGCCGAGCAGGCGAATCGGAAAGTTGTCGATCGTCTCCCAGCCCAGGTCCTCGAGCACGTTGAGCGCGGTCGACTTGCCCGCGCCGAGCAACCCGGTGACGAGCAGGATGCGCTGTGGTGGTGAGGGCGACTCGGGGCTCATCGCCCGAGCCCATAGCGGATCAGCGCGCGCTCGGCAGTGAGGTGGAGCACCGGCGAGAACGGGGTGAGCAGGACCAACGGGAGCGCGATCCCGCCGAGCTCGCACAAGCCGGCGGCGTCAATGAAGCGCGGCGCGTCGGCATCGAGCCGGACGACCAGCGCGACCGGGATCCGCGCTTGCGTCGGAAAGTCGATCAGCCCGAGGTTACGCACCTCGAGCTTGCCGGCGATGGCCGGGTGCGGGCTGGCGAGCAGCGCCCCGTCGCGCGGCTCGAGCCCCACCCCGTCGTCGCCGACCAGCACCGCGCCGCGATCGATCAGCGCGAGCGCGAGGCTCGACTTGCCGCTGCCCGTCGGGCCTTCGATCAGCAGTCCGCGCCCGCCTATCGCGACGCACGTCGCCTGGTGAGCGATCCCGCTCATGCCGCGGGGAACTCGGCGACGAGCCGCGCGCCGCGTTGCCGTCCGGGCCGGTCGCGGATCGTCAGCGTGCCGTCGTGCGCGGCGACGATCGTTCGCGCGATCGCCAGGCCGAGGCCGCTGTGGCCGCCGAAGGCCTCGTCTTCGGGGCGCACCGAATGGAACCGCTCGAACACCGTTTCGCGCAGTTCGGGCGCGATTCCCGGGCCGTCGTCGGTCACCGCGAGCTCGACCGTGTCGCCGCGGGCGGCGACCTCGATCGTCACCGTGCCGTCCTGCGGCGAGAACGACAGCGCGTTGTCGACGAGGTTGTCGATCACCCGCTCGAGCCGCGCGGCGTCGCCCATGATCGTCGCGCCCGCCACCGCGCCCGAGTAGGCGATGCGCGGTCCCGGCGCGGCGCGAGTGTCGCGCTCGGCGGCGAGCCGCGCGGCGAACGGCGCGAGGTCGACCGGCTCGAACCGCGCGCGGCTCAACTCGGCGTCGATCCGGCTGGCGTCGGCGATCTCGGTGATCAGGCGGTCGATGCGCAGGACGTCGTGCGCGGCGATCGCCTCGAGCCGGCGGCGGACTTGCGGATCGTCGACCTTGTCGAGCGATTCGAGCGCGCTGCGCAAGCTCGCCAAGGGGTTCTTGAGCTCGTGCGCGACGTCGGCGGCGAAGCTTTCGACCGCGTCGATCCGCTGGCGCAGCGCCGCGGTCATGTCGGAGAACGCGCGCGCGAGCAGGCCGATCTCGTCGCCGCGCTCGGGCAGCCGCGGCACCACCACCTCGCGCCCGCGGCCGAGCCGCACGCGCACCGCGGCGCGGACCAGCGCGCGCAAAGGCTGGACGATCGTGCGGGCGAGGAACAGCGAGAGCTGGACCGAGAGCAGCAGCGCGACCGCGACGACGATCGCCAGCGTCTGGCGCGCGTCGCGGATCGCCTGGGTGACGTCGCGCGCGTTGCGCGTCGCCAGCAGCGTCTCGCCGCGCGCGCCGAGCGGGGCGGCGGCGTTGATCACGGGCGTGCGGTCGGGGGCGTAGCGCAGCCGCACTGTGGTCTGGTCGGAGACTTGCGCGGCGATGACTTCGGGCCAGCCGCGCGCGCCGGATCGGCGCGGCTCGCGATACCGCTCGATTCCGGGCGCGGCGACGATGAAGTCGACCCCGCGGTCGAGCGCGCGCGCGGCGTTCTGGTACCACGGCTCGCGGGCCGGATCGACGAACGCGAACGCCGGTCCGGCGATCTCGAAACTGTCGGCGGCGAGGCGTCCGCGCGCATCGTACAGCCGCAACCGCAACGACTGCTCGCGTGCGATCCGCGCGAGCAGCGCGCGGCGCTGCGCCGCGGGCGTTTCGGCGAGCGCGTCGGCGGTGATCTCGACCTCGCTGCGGGCGAGGCGAAAGCGCTCGGCGAACAGCTGCTTGCGCAGCGAATCGAGGTAGAACAGGCTTCCCGCGAGCAGCGCCAGCGCGATCACGTTGACGAACAGGATGCGCGTTGTGAGCGAGACGCGCCGCGACCACACCAGCCGCCCACCGGCCTCCTCACTCATCGCTGAAGCTGTAGCCCGCGCCGTAGAGCGTCTCGATCGCCACGAACCCGGGGTCGGCGGCGCGGAACTTGCGTCGCAGCCGCTTGATGTGGCTGTCGATCGTGCGGTCGTCGACGAACACCGCGTCGTGATAGGCGGCGTCCATCAGCTGGTTGCGGCTCTTGACGACCCCGGGCCGCGCGGCGAGCGCCTCGAGGATCAGGAACTCGGTGACCGTCAGCGACACCGGCGCGCCGTCCCACGTCACCTGGTGGCGCTCGGGGTCCATCGCCAGCCGGCCGCGGCGGATCGGTTCGGGCGGGGCCTCGTCCGCCTCATCCGCGGGCATCGCGCGCGACAAGTCGGCGCGGCGCAGGATCGCGCGGATCCGGGCGATCAGCAGCCGCTGGCTGAACGGCTTGGCGATATAGTCGTCGGCACCGGCGGCGAGGCCCAGCGCCTCGTCGGC
>DATLDS010000149.1:0-18698 GCA_035525735.1 Novosphingobium sp. | reverse complement strand
CTGGCCAACGTCTGGGACGTCGCCGAGAGCTATCCCGAGCTGGCCAGCTCGCAGCACTTCCGCGAGTTGCGCTTCGAGATGACCCGCACCGAGGAGAAGATCACCGCGGGGCGCAAGTTCTACAACCTCGCGGTCGAGGAGATGAACGGCGTGCGGCGCGCGTTCCCGGGCAACCTGATCGCCATGTTCAGCAAGCTCGGCGTCTACGACAAGTTCTCGCTGGGCGAGCGGCGCGAGGCCTTCGCCGAGCCGATCCGCGTCAGCTTCTAGGCCGGGCTCGAGCGCGATGGCCGAGGCCGGCTTCGTCACGCACGTCCGCGCCGCGCGGCGCTCGGTCGGGTGGATGGTCGCGGCTTACGTGCTCGCGTTCGAGATGGTCGCGGGGCTCGCGGGCATCCTGATCATCGGGCTGTGGGACCCGCTCAACACGCTGCTGGCGAACCCGCTGGGCTACTTCGTCCGCTACGGCCTGCCGATGGGCCTGATCGCCGGGCTGGTGTTCGCGCTGCTCTACTTGCGCCACGCCGAAGCGATCGAAAAGTTGCTCGCGGTCGTCCCCGCCGACGGCCGGTCCGAGCGGCGGTTCGTCCAGATCGCCGAGGCGCAATGCATCGCGCAGGGCATCCGCGCCCCGCGCTTCGGGGTGATCGAGGTGCCGCAGATCAACGCGCTGGCGGTCGGCGACGGGCCGGCGCGCGGGCTGATCGCGGTGACCCGGGGGATGCTCGACCATCTCGACGACGAGGAGCTCGCCGCGGTGCTCGCGCACGAGGCCGCGCACATCCGCCACGGCGACACCCGCGTGCTCGCCGCCAACCACGCGCTGATGCGCACCGCGGTGGCGCTCCAGGTCAACAACCCGCTGCGCTTCGAGGACTGGCGCATCCTGATCCTGCCGCTGCTGCTGCCGCCGTTCATGGTCATCCTGCTGGCCAGCGGGTTCATCACCATGATCTCGATGCGGATCGCGCGCGAGGCGCGGCGGGGCATCAACCTGTCGCGCGATTTCGCCGCCGACGCCGCCGCGGTGCGCGCGACGCATTTTCCCGACGCGCTGATCTCGGCGCTGCACAAGGCCGGCGGGCGCGGCGGCTTCGCCAACGCCGAGGGGTGCGAGGATGTGTTGTTCGAGGGCAAGAGCGCGGGCGACGGCGGCAGCCACCCCGACGTGGCCGAGCGGATCGCCGCGCTGCACCGGATCGCCGGGAGCATGATCGACGTCGCCCGCGTCCGCCGCGACACTCGCGACGAAGCGCCGCGCGCCGCGGTCGGCTTCGGCCGGCGCGGCCTCACTGCCGAGACCGCGCTCGCCGCGCGCGCCGCCGGGCTCGACATCCCCCCGCCCCCGCCCGCCCCGGTGCGGGTCAAGCCGCCGCGCAAAAGCCAGCAGGAGCTCAATCGCCTGCTGTTCAGCGACTTCAAGGCCTACAAGGCCTACATCCGCGCGTGGAACGACTATTCCGAATGGCGCGAGAGCGACGACCGCGACCTGTTCGGCCTGCGCCCCGAGATGCGGATCCCCGTCGCGGCGGTTTTCGCCTTCCTCCTCATCTTCCACTGGCCCGCCGACCGCGACTACCGCGCGTTCGCCTACAAGTTCAGCCCCCAGGCGTGGGCCGACGTCGGCGAGCAGACCAAGCTCGGCTCGACCTTCTGCAGCGGCCCGAGCTATCCCGACGGGACGTGCAAGCTCTAGGCGCGGGCTTGAGCCCCCGCCCTCACCCCTGGAAGGGGAGAGGGCAGGCGCTAAATCAGCCCCAGCTGCTTGTCGGCATCGCCCAGCACGGCGGCGACGGTCTCGCCGTCGATCTTGTTGCGCAGATGTCGAGGTTGTCGCCGTAATAGAGGCGGTTCATCGCCTCGATCGCGGCCTTGCTTCGCGGCCCCGCCATTCGCGTTCCCCGTCACTCGGGTTCCCGCTTTCGCGCCAAAGGCTTGCCGGCGCTCGCGGCGCTAGCAAGCGCGCCGATTTTATTTTCCTACACGGTGACGAGCCGCCATCGTCTGGACACGACGACCCCGCGTTTTTCGAGCCGTGTCAGCCCACTAGCGAAAGGTCACACTTGCGACGCCGTTCCCCTCCCGCAAAGCTTTGCTTACAAAGCATAATCCGCTCCGAACGTCACACGCTTTCATCCCCCGTTCTACGTCAACCTCGCGCCACGCCGCGCGCTTGCAATCGCGGCGCAAAGCTGTATGGGCCTCGCTTCCCGTGGGCTCCCGCGGGACAGCAGAAAGCCGGAGGGGCCCCGCCAGGTGGCGGACCAGCCAACGATCGGCGTCAAGGAGAACCGCAGCGATGCCGCTGTACGAACACGTGTTCCTGGCCCGCCAGGACCTGAGCCAGGCGCAAGTCGACGCGCTGGCCCAGGCCGCCACCGAGATCGTCGAAGCCAACAAGGGCAAGGTCGTCAAGACCGAGACCTGGGGCCTCCGCAGCCTCGCCTACAAGATCAAGAAGAACCGCAAGGCGCACTTCGTCATGCTCCACCTCGACACCCCCGCGGGCGTCGTCGCCGAGCTCGAGCGCCAGACCGCGATCAACGAGGACGTGATCCGCTACATGACCGTCCGCGTCGACGAGCACGAAGCCGGCCCGTCGGCGATGATGCGCAAGAACGAGCGCGACCGCGAGCGCGGCGATCGGGGTGATCGCGGCGACCGCGGCGACCGCGGAGGCGACCGCGACCGTGATCGCCCGCGCCGCCAGCGCGAGGGAGAATAAGCCATGGGTCGTCCGTTTTTCCGCCGCCGCAAGTCGTGCCCGTTCTCGGGCAAGAACGCGCCCAAGATCGATTACAAGGACGTGCGCCTGCTCCAGGGCTTCATGTCCGAGCGCGGCAAGATCGTGCCGAGCCGGATCACCGCGGTCTCCGCGCGCAAGCAGCGCGAGCTGGGCCAGGCGATCAAGCGCGCCCGCCAGATCGGCCTGCTGCCCTACATCGTGAAATAAGGAGGGCGGTCCGATGGAAATCATCCTCCTCGAGCGCATCGAGAAGCTCGGCACGATCGGCGACGTGGTCAGCGTCAAGGACGGCTACGCGCGCAACTTCCTGCTGCCCAACAAGAAGGCGCTGCGCGCCAACGACGCCAACCGCAAGGTGTTCGAAGCCAACCGCGCCAAGATCGAGGCCGACAACGCCGACCGCCGGGGCGAGGCCGAAGTCCACGCCAAGGACGTCGAGGGCAAGCAGATCGTTCTGATCCGCGCCTCGTCGAACTCGGGCCAGCTTTACGGCTCGGTCAGCGTCCGCGACATCGTCGACGCGCTGAACGCCGAGGGCGCCAACCTGTCCAAGGCGATGATCGTGCTCGAACGCCCGATCAAGGCGATCGGGCTGTACGACGTGAAAGTCGCGCTCCACCCCGAGGTCGCGGTCACGGTCCAGGTCAACGTCGCGCGCTCGCCCGACGAGGCCGATCTCCAGGCGCAAGGCGTCGATGTCATGGCCGCGATGTTCGAGGAGGCCAATGTCCCCTCGGGCTTTACCGAGGCCCAGGACACGAGCCTCGAGCCCGGCGAGATTCCGGCCGACATGCTCGAGGAACGCTCGGGCGAGGACGCGGAGTAAGCTCTCTCCCAGCCCTCTCCCCCAAGGGGAGAGGGCTAGTTTTGTCCGATTCCGCGCGCTAACCCCCCGCGATGGAATCACCCGACACGATCATCGCCGAACTGTCGCGCATATACGACGCCGCGGTCGCCTGCCTGCGCGGCGACATCTCGGCGTACGCCGCCGACGGCGCCGTCCCCCCGCCCGAACGGCGCCGCGACGGCAGCTATTGCTACCCCGAATTGCGGGTTCACTACGAGGGCATCGACCACCCCGGCGACGCGATCCACGCGTTCGGGCGGCTGACCCAGCACGGCACCTATGCCTGCACGGTCACCCGTCCCGACCTTTACGCCGACTACTTGCGCGAGCAGCTCGAGCTGATCGGCGAGAGCTACGACGTGCGGGTCGAGGTCGTGCCGTCGACGCAGGAGATGCCGTTTCCTTACGTGCTCGACGGCGCGTACGGCGCCGGGCTCGGCGCGATCAGCCCGCAGGAGCTGGCGCGGCACTTCCCCACCACCGAGCTGGCGATGATCGGCGACGAGCTCGCCGACGGCTATGACATGGGCTACGCCACGCGCAGCCTGCCGCTGTCGCTATTCGACGGGCTGCGCACCGACTTCAGCCTCGCCCGCCTGGCGCACTACACCGGCACCGCGACCGAGCACTTTCAGCGCTACGTGCTGTTCACCAATTACCACCGCTACGTCGACGAGTTCGTCCACTGGGCGGGCAACCAGCTTGGCGCCAAAGGTGAAAAGGGTGGCCGCTACTCGGCGCTCGCCGGCGCCGGGGGCCTGCTGGTCAAGCACAAGGTCGAGGACGCGCGGATGCTGGTCACCGACACCGCGTGGCGGCGCCACCAGATGCCCGCGTACCATTTGTGCGCGCCCGACCGCAGCGGGATCACGCTGGTCAACATCGGGGTCGGCCCGTCGAACGCCAAGACGATCACCGATCACCTCGCGGTGCTGCGCCCCGAGGCGTGGCTGATGATCGGGCATTGCGGCGGGCTCAGGCCCACCCAGAAGATCGGCGATTACGTCCTCGCGCACGCCTACTTGCGCGACGATCACGTGCTCGATCCGGTGCTCCCGCCCGAGATTCCCATACCCGCGATCGCCGAAGTCCAGCTGGCGCTGCAAAAGGCCGCCGAGATCGTCAGCGGCACGGGCGGCGCCGACCTCAAGCGGCGGATGCGCACCGGCACCGTGGTCACCACCGACGACCGCAACTGGGAGCTGCGCTACACCCATTCGGCGCGGCGGCTGAGCCTGTCGCGCGCGGTCGGCATCGACATGGAGAGCGCGACGATCGCGGGCCAGGGCTATCGCTTCCGCGTGCCGTACGGGACGCTGCTGTGCGTCTCGGACAAGCCGCTTCACGGCGAGATCAAGCTGCCCGGTCAGGCCAACCGCTTCTACGAGGAAGCGATCGCCGGCCACCTCGCGATCGGGATCGAGGCGTGCGAGCTGCTCCGCTCCGAAGGCCCGCGGCTGCACAGCCGCAAGCTGCGCGCGTTCAACGAGCCGCCGTTCCGGTAATCAGCCGGCGGGCGCGGGATATAGCATCGCGCCCATCGCCTGGACGGTGCCGAGGAAACGCTCGGCGGCGGTGACGAGGACGGCTCGCGGGATGCCGTCGCCGGTCTCGACGTCCCAGCGCAAAGTCGGGTCGCCCGCCGCGTTGAGCGTGACCGCGGCGTAGCGGTGGCGCGCGGCGAAGGCGACCGCGTCGGCGGCGCTGAGGCCCGTTCCCTCGGCGTCGAAACCTGCAAGGAACTGGACCGAGCGGCAATGGTCGTGCGCGGCCGCGTCGCAATCCAAGAACAGCAGCCGCGCCTTGTAGCCGCGCAGGCCCAGCTCGAGCACCGGGTCGCCGAGGTCGTCGGTGCCGAGCGTGACGTCGTGCCCGGCGTTCTTGAGCGCCTCGGCCACCGACTCGGGCTTTTCCGCGCTGACCATCGGCGCGGCCAGCGCGGGTGCGGCAACAACGAGCGCCAGACCATACCACACCCAGCGCATCGTCAGCTCACTCCTACCAACCGCAAGTCTTGCCCTTGTTCTGCGTTTGCAGCCACTTCGTCAACGGCGCGAAATAGCGGACCATCGCCTTGCCGCTCATCTCGCGGCTGCCGGTGAACGCCTGGAGCGCGTCGGGCCACGGCTTCGACGCGCCGAGCGCGAGCATCGCGTCGAGCTTCTTGCCGACGTCCTTGTTGCCGTAGAACGAGCAGCGGTGGAGCGGCCCCTTCCACCCGGCGGTCTTGCACGCCGCCTCGTAGAACTGGAACTGCAGTACGCGGGCGAGGAAGTAGCGCGTGTACGGGACGTTCGCAGGGATATGATACTTCGCGCCCGGATCGAACGCGTCGGCGCCACGCTCGACCGGCGGGACGATCCCCTGGTACTTGCGCTTGAGCTCGACCCACGCCGAGTTGTAGTTGGCCGGCGTGATCTCGCCCGAGAACACGCCCCAGCGCCAGCGGTCGATCAGCAGCCCGAACGGCAGGAACGCGACCTTGTCCATCGCCTGGCGCAGCAGCAGCCCGGTGTCCTTGCTCGCCGGCGGGACCTGCGAACGGTCGAGCAGCCCGATCTGGACGAGGTATTCGGGCGTGATCGACAGCGCCATGGTGTCGCCGATCGCCTCGTGGAAGCCATCGTTGGCGCCGTTGAGGTACAGCGTGTCCTGATCGTTGTAGGCGCGCTGGTAATAGTTGTGGCCGAGCTCGTGGTGGATCGTGGTGAAGTCGTCGGCGTTGACCTTGATGCACATCTTGATGCGCAGGTCGTCCTTCTGGTCGAGGTCCCACGCCGAGGCATGGCAGACCACCTCGCGGTCGGCCGGCTTCACGAATTGCGAGCGCTCGTAGAACGTCGCGGGAAGCGGATCGAAGCCGAGCGACGAATAGAAATTCTCGCCCGCCTTGACCATCCTGAGCGGGTCGTAGGCTTTGGTCTGGAGCAGCTCGCCGGTGTCGTAGCCGATGTCGCCCGCGCCCGGGGGCGCGACGATGTCGTAGATGTTGCCCCATTCCTGCGCCCACATGTTGCCCAGCAGGTCGGCGCGGATCGGCCCGGTCCTGGCCTGCACCGCGTCGCCGTACTTCTCGTTGAGCTTGCTCCGGGTGTAGCAGTGGAGCTGGTCGTAGAGCGGCTTGACCTCGCCCCAGATCTTGTCGGTCAGCGCGGCGAACGCATCGGGGTCCATGTCGTAGTTCGAGCGCCACAAGGCGCCGGTGTCGGCGAAGCCCAATTCGCGCGCGCCCTCGTTCGAGATCGCGACCATCTTTTCGTAATCGGCCTTCATCGGCTTGCCGACGTTGTCATGCCAGCTCGCCCACATCTCCTGGAGCTCGGCGGGGTTGCGGTTGGTCCCCATCGCCTCCTCGATGTCGCTGCCGTTGATCGGCTGGCCCCTGAGCGTCCCCTTGCCCTTGCCGTAGATGCCTTGGATCGAGGCCTTGATCGTCGCGAACCGCTCGGCCGCGCCGGGGGTGGTCGGCGCCGGATCGGTAATCGAGGTGCGCATCAGCGTGAGCTTGCGCCGCGTCTCGTTGGAAAGACCCGCGACCGGCGCGTACTTCGCCGCCTGGAGCGCTTGCGAGACCTGGAGCTTGGTCAGCTCGGCCCCGGCTTCGGCGGTCAGCGCCTCGGTGTCCTGGGTGATGTAGGTCTGATAGACCCAGTCGGCCCGCTGCGCGCGGTTCTGCTCGTCGAACAGCTCCTTCTCCGACGCGGTGACGAACGCATTGATGCTGTCGGGCGTGGCGACTTGCGCGGCCGCCGGCGCGGCGGCGAGGCTCGCGGCGAGCGCGGTCAGGGACAGGGCGACGATCGGCTTCATGGGGGGCTCCTGGGCGACGGGCCGCTTTCCGCGGCACTCGATGAGGAAAAGTCTGGGCGAGCGAAGCGTTCCGGTCAATCGCCTGCGGTAAGGAATGAAACCATCTCGCGGCCCAGCTCGGGGCCGGTAACCGAGCTCATGTGCGTGCCGGGGATGGTGACGCGGGTCGCGTCGGGAAGTGCCGCGGCGAGCGCGTCGGCCGAGCCGTTGTCGTCGTCCTCGGCGCCGCACACGACCAGCGTCGGCATCGCGATCCTGGACAGTTCGGCAGCGGGCGTGTCCTCCATCGTCGCGAGCAACAGGCCCACCGCCTCTCCGTCCACCTTCATCGACTTCATGAACTGCTGCGCCAGATAGGCGGGATCGCCGGGACGGATCGTCCCGTAGCGCGCGATAACGTCGGCGAAGAACGCGCGGCGCCGCGCCCACCCGGCGAGCCCTTCGAGCCCCATCCCGCCGAGGACCAGCTTGCGCGGGGCGAGACCGGCGAGCACGCCGCGCACCGCGGTTCGCGCGCCGAGCGAGAACCCCGCGAGGTCGTAATCGGACAGCCCGAGCTGCGCGACCAGCGCCTCGGCATCGCGGACCAGCACGTCAGGGGGATACGCGGCTGGATCATGCGGCTTGGCGCTTTGCCCGTGGGCACGCAGATCGGGCATCAGCGCCTCGAACCCGGCATCGGCGAGCGCCCGGGCGTGGCCGAGGCGGATCCAGTTCATCTCGGCGTCGGAGAACAGCCCGTGGAGCAGCACCACCGGCCGCGCGTTCCCCGTCTTGGGCCCCATCCGATGCAGCGCGAGCCGTACGCCGCCGAAGCCTTCGTAGAACTCGGTGCTCATTCGGGCACGTCGCGCCCGGCGGCCTTCCACCGCCTGGCCACGCTGTCGGTGGTCGCGGTGTAGAGGCGCGGCAAGTCGCGGGTATCGAGCCAGGCTTCGTGGATGCTCTCGGACCCGGCGTGAAGGATCGGCTTGAACGCCGACGGGTCGTCGAAGCTGCCGACGGTGAGGTCGAGGTTCTTGCCGCGATCGATGAAGTCGAACGCCAGCGGTGTCCCGCACGCCGAGCAGAACCCGCGCCTCGCGATCGGCGAGGATTGGTACCAGTCGGGCTCGCGCTCCCAGCGCAGCGCGGCGTGCGGCAGTTGGACGAACGCGGCGGCGATCCCGCCGGTCGCCTTCTGGCACATCTTGCAGTGGCACCAGTAGGCGTCGTCGCTGTCGAGCTCGGCCGAATAACGTACCCGGCCGCACTGGCAGCCGCCCGTCCTGGTCGTGGTCATCGCGGTCCTAGCCCTTTCTGCTCCATCCGCCACACGGCCAGCTCGATCCGGTCCTGGCCGAAGAAGGGCTCGCCCTCGAATACCAGCGTCGGCACGCCCCAGTGCCCCGCCGCCTCGAGCGCGGCCTGGTTGGCAGCGATCTCGGCGTCGAGCGCCTCGGGCTCCGCTGCGACCTCGGCCTCGAGCTCGGCGAAATCGAGCTCCGCGCGCGCCGCGGCCTCGGCGAGGTGCTCGCCCTCGTTCCAGCCCGGCGTCCCACCCCAGACCAGCCGCGAGACCTCGTCGGCGAACGCCAGCCCTTTGCCGCGCCGCGCCGCTGCCTGGCCGAGCCGGGTCAGCCGGAAGATGTGCGGCTGCTCGGCCGCGATCTGGCGCGTGGCGATGTCCTGGACGATCGGATCGGGCCGCGGCGGGCCGAAGGGGATGCCCAGGAACTGCGATAGCCGGAAGACGTCGGTGGCAACGTAGCGCAGCCAGTTCGGATGGTTGCGCTCGAAGAAATCGGGCTGGCGGATCGCCAGCGGATAGACCGGGCGCAGCGTCAGCTCGAGGTCGCACTCGTCCGCCAACGCGCGATAACGCCGCGTCGCGAGGTAGCTGTAGGGACTGCGGAACGACCAGAAGATGTCGGCGTGGAGTGTCACGCCGCTATCCTGCCTCAGCCGCCCGGCGTCGTCACCCCTTCTTCAGGTGCCGCCGCCCCAGCAGCTCGGCGATCTGCACCGCGTTGAGCGCGGCACCCTTGCGCAGGTTGTCCGAGACGCACCACAGCGTTAGGCCATTTTCGACGGTCGGGTCTTCGCGCACGCGGCTGACGAACGTTGCGCCCTCACCCGCGGCCTCGATCGGGGTGATGTATCCGCCGTCCTCGCGCTTGTCGATCAGCATCACCCCGGGCGCCTCGCGCAGGATGTCCTGCGCCCGAGCGGCGGAGATCTCGTTCTCGAACTCGAGGTTGATCGCCTCCGAATGGCCGACGAACACCGGCACGCGCACGCAGGTTGCCACCACCTTGATCTTGGGGTCGAGGATCTTCTTGGTCTCGACCACCATCTTCCATTCCTCCTTGGTCGAGCCGTCGTCGAGGAAGCTGTCGATGTGCGGGATCACGTTGAACGCGATCTGCCGGGTGAACTTGCGCGTCTCGACCTGGTCGCCGACGAAGATCGCGCGGCTTTGTTCGAACAGCTCATCCATTCCCGGCTTTCCCGCGCCCGAAACCGACTGGTAGGTGCTCACAACCACCCGCTTGATCGTCGCGGCGTCGTGGAGCGGCTTGAGCGCGACGACCATCTGCGCGGTCGAGCAGTTCGGGTTGGCGATGATGTTCCGGGCCTTGTAGCCGTCGATCGCGTCGGGATTGACCTCGGGCACGATCAGCGGAACGTCGGGGTCCATCCGGTAGTACGACGAGTTGTCGATCACGACGCAGCCCGCCGCCGTGGCCTTGGGCGCGTATTCCTTCGCCGGGCCCGATCCCGCGGCGAACAGCGCGATGTCCCATCCGGCGAAGTCGAAATGCTCGATGTTGCGGCACTTGAGCATCCGCCCGGTGTCGCCGTACTCGAGCTCGATCCCGGTCGAGCGCGGCGAGGCGATCACCGCGACCTCGTCGGCGGGAAACTCGCGCTCGGCGAGGATGTTGACCATCTCGCGCCCGACGCTCCCGGTCGCTCCGACCACCACCACTCGATAACCCATGCGTGTCACTCCCTCGGCGCGCGGCGCGGCTAGCGCTGCACCGCAGCATTGTCCAGCCGATGCTGGGCGGGAAGCGCGTCGAACGCCAACGTCAGGCGGTGCGACGAGCTTTCGAACGGGGTGGTGCCATGCCAAAAGTACGACGGGAACACCACCAGCTGACCTTCGCGCGGTTGCACCAGGCGGCGCGGCGGAAGGTCGAGGCCGAGCGCGGCGTCGGGCACGCCGAAGGTCAGCGCGCCCTCGCCGGTCCCGGCGCGGACGCTCTCGGGAAGGCTGACGTAAAGCGCGCTGCTCAGCCAGCCCGCCGGGTGAATGTGGCCGATGTGGAAGCCCGCGCCGGCCAGCCGCACCGACCAGGCTCCGGCGAAGTCGATTCCCCCGGTGTTGCGCGCGAGGAACGGATGCGTCGGGTCGGCGGGCAGGCGCGCCAGCGTTTCGCCAACCCGGTCGGCGATCTGCCGCGCCAGCCGCAGTAGCATCGGCTCGGCGCTTTCGAACAGGTTGCCCCCCGTCTGGGTGCCGCCGCGCAGCGATTGTTCGGCCGGTTGGGCGCGCGCCAAATGGCCCTTCTCGAGCACCGCGCCCAACCCCGGCTCGAGGGCGAGATCGATCGGCATGACCAACCGCTCGTAATCGCACAGCCAATGCTCGCGCTCGTCCTCGAGCAGCCGCAACGCGACCCCGAGCAGCGCCCAGCCCGATTGATCGTCGGGCGCGAGGCGGGTCGCTTCGCCCGCCGCGGCCGCCGCCTGCGCCGGTTCGCCGAGCCGGATCAGGAGGTGGGCCATCGTGGCGTGCGCGGGCGCGAAATCGGGCTCGAGCGCGAGCGCGCGGGCGAGTCGGGTGAAAGCCTCGTCGTCGCGCCCCAGCGCGCTCAGCGCGTTGGCGGCGAACGTCGTGACCATCGTGTCGCTGCCGAAACGCTGCTCGGCGGCATCGGCCCAGGCGAGCAGCTGCTCGTGCGCGCGGTGCGACTTGGCCGCTTCCATCGCCGCGACCCACAGCACGCCGGTCCCGGGCGATCGCGCCAGCGCCGGTCCGAAGCTGTCGAGCGCCTGCTCGGCCCACCCCATTTGCGGCAGTAGCTGCGCCAGCGCGGAATGCGCCGCGACGTAGTCCGGGCGCAAACCGATCGCGTCGCGATAGGCTTCGAGCGCCTCGTCGAAGCGGCCGAGGTCGGTCAGGATTTGCCCGCGCAGCGTTGCGGTTTCGGGGGTTCGCAGGCCGCCGCTCCACGCCGCGTCGATCGATGCCAGCGCCTCGGGCAGCCGATCGAGCCGGCGCAGCTCGTTCGCCAGGTTGTGCCGCGCGACGAGGTCGCCGGGATCGGCGGCGATCCTTCCCGCGAGCGCGTCGGCGGCTTGCGGCGATCCCGGCGGCCCGATTCCGCTCAAGGCCCGACGCCGTGCTTGTCGAGGAAGCGGAAGATCGTTTCGTAGACGTGCTGCTGGCGCTTGGCCCCGGCGATCGCGTGGGTCGAGCCGGGGTAGAGCATCATCTCGAACGGCGCGGCGCGGCCTTGGAGCCGCGCGGCGAGCGCGGTGGTGTTCTCGAACACCACGTTGTCGTCGGCCATGCCGTGGATGACCAGTAGCGGATCGCGGATCCTGTCGGCGTCCTCGAGCGAGTCCGAGCGCGCGTAGGCCGCCGGATCGGCGTTGGGGTCGCCGAGGTAACGCTCGGTGTAGAACGTATCATAGAGTCCCCAGCGCGTCACCGGCGCGACCGCGATCCCCGCGGCATAGGCGCCCGGATCGCGCGCCATCATCTTGAGCGTCAAGAACCCGCCGTACGACCAGCCGAACGTCGCGATCTTGTTCGGATCGACGAACGATTGCGACTTGAGCCAGTCGGCGCCGGCGAACTGGTCTTCAACCTCGACCCCGCCCATCGCGCGCCAGATCGCGCTTTCGAACGCCACGCCGCGATGATCGCTGCCGCGGTTGTCGAGCGCGAACCAGATATAGCCCGCATCGACGATCGCCTGCGGCAACGCCCCTTTCCACGCCTTGGTCACGCTCTGGTTGTGCGGTCCGCCATAATGGAAGGTGAACACCGGGTAGCGCTTGCCCGGCTCGAGCGGCGGGGTCAGCATCATCCAGTGGAGCGGGGTGCCGTCGCTCGCCGGGATCGTGCCGAAGCGGGCATGCGCGTGCCCGGCGAGGAACGGCGCGTAAGGGTGGTCGCCCTCGACGCGGTTCTCCTCGATCCACGCAATCCGCTTCCCCGCGGCATCGGCGATGTAGCTTTGCGGCGGCTGGCCCTCGGCCGAGCGGGTGACGACGAGCGTCTTGCCCGCCTTGTCCATCGACGCAGCGTTGACGAAGCCCGGATCGCTGAGCCGCTCGACCTTCCCGCCGTCGAGCCCGACCGAATAGACCTGCTCGGCGAGCGCATCGTCGCGCGTGCCGGTGAACACCACCCGGCCCGCCGCCTCGTCGATTCCCGCGAGGCTGGTGACGACCCACGGCCCTTGGGTCAGCCGGCGCCACTTGCCGCGGTTGAAGCGGTAGAGGTGCCCGAAGCCGTCGCGCTCCGACCACCAGACGAGGCTGCCGTCCTCGAGCAAGCGATAGCTGTCGGATAGGTTGATCCAGCTTTTGGCCGCCGCCTTTTCGCTGAACAGCACGCGCGACTGGCCCGTCGCGGGATCGACCGCGAGCATGTCGAGCCGCGTCTGCGCGCGATTCACGCGCTGGACGTAAAGCGTCCCGGCGTCGGGCGCCCAGTCGACCCGCGCGAGGTAGATGTCGCGGTCGGGCCCGAGATCGACCTCGACCCTATGGCCGCCGTCGGGATCGACCAGCCACAGCGATACCAAGGCGTTGGCGCTGCCCGCGACCGGATAGCGCTGCGCGAACGTGGTGGTGCCCTCGGCGCCGATCGCGGCGCGGGTGACCACGCCGACCGGCGCCTCGTCGAACCGCTCGACCGCGAGGCGCTTGTCGTCGGGCGACCACCAGAAGCCCTTCGAGCGGTTCATCTCCTCTTGCGCGACGAACTCGGCTTCGCCCCAATGGACGGTCTCGGCCGTCTCCTCGGGCGTGACCGCGCTGGCGGCGCCCTCGAGCGCGCCGACCCACAGCCGACGCTCCCGCACGAAGCTGAGGTAGCGGCCCTCGGGGGAAAGCGCGGGGTTGAGCGGATCGGTCCCGGCCGCCCCGAGCTTGCGCACGGTTCCGTCGAGCCCGGCGAGATGGATCTCGCCGTCGAGCGGGACGAGCAGCGCGCGGCTGTCGGCGGTCCACTGGTAAGCGACGATGCCCTTCAGCCCGGCGAGGCGTGCGCGCTCGCGCTGCATCTTTTCGGCCTCGGACAATTCGCGACCCGAGCCGAGCTTGGCCGAATCGACGAGCATCCGCCATTCGCCGCTCGTGCGATCGAAGCCCCACAAGTCGTAGCGCTCGCGGTCGTCGGCGCGGTTGCGGAGCACGGTGACCCAGCGCCCGTCGGGCGACAGCTTGACCTCGCGCGGGGTCACGCCCGCCAGGCTCGGGCTGGCGAAAACGCGCTCGAAGCTGAGCTTGGGGGCCGTGGCCGGTGCGGTCACCGAGCGCTCCTGCGCGCCGGCGCGCGACGCAAACACGGCCAAACCGACGGCCAACAGAAGCGTGGGAAACAGGCGCATGGCAACATCGACAATCCCGATAAGCGAAAGGGCGCCCCGGCGGTGATGCCAGGACGCCCTTTCACGGTTGTTCCGTTCAGCGGCGCGGGGAGCTTACCCCTCCTGGCCGGCGCGGGTGTCGCGCCGCTCGGCGATGCGGGCGCGCTTGCCGGTTCGGCCGCGCAGGTAATAGAGCTTGGCGCGGCGGACGACACCGCGACGGACCACGGTGATCGAATCGATGTTGGGCGAATAGAGCGGGAAGACGCGCTCGACGCCCTCGCCGAAGCTCATCTTGCGCACGGTGAAATTGCTGCCGAGCCCACGGTTCGAGCGCGCGATGCACACGCCTTCGAACGCCTGGACGCGGGTGCGCTCGCCCTCGACGACGCGCACGCCGATCCGCACGGTGTCGCCCGCGCGGAATTCCGGAATGTCCTTCCGGCCCTTGAATTCCTCGATGGCCTCGGCCTCGAGCTGCTGGATCAGGTTCACTGGTCCGGTTCCTTCGTTTCACGCCGCGCGCCAGAGGCAGGCTGGCCCCGAGCGCCGACGTGGCGCTCCCAAAGGTCCGGCCTGCGTGACCGTGTATCGTCCTCCGCCCGGGTCTTACGCCAGGCGGCGATCTTCGCATGATCCCCCGATCGCAGCACTTCGGGGATCGTGCGCCCTTCCCATGTCGCAGGGCGGGTATAGTGCGGGTATTCGAGAAGGCCGTCCTCGAACGATTCCTCGGCCCCGCTGGAAGGCGCGCCCATTACGCCGGGGAGCAGCCGAATGCAAGCGTCGAGCAGCGCGATCGCGGCGGGCTCGCCGCCCGACAGGACCACGTCGCCGAGGCTGACTTGCTCGATGAACGGGCGCGCCTCGAACAGCCGCTCGTCGAACCCCTCGAAGCGGCCGCACAGGAGGGTCACGCCGGGCCCCGCGGCGAGCTCGCGGACGCGCGCTTGCGTCAGCGGCGTGCCGCGCGGGGTCATCGCGAGCACCGGGTTGTCGGGATGCCCCGCCACCGCGTGATCGACCGCCGCCGCGACGATATCCGCCCTGAGCACCATCCCCACCCCGCCGCCCGCGGGCGTGTCGTCGACCGTGCGATGCTTGTCGGTAGCGAAATCGCGGATGGGGATCGCGTCGAGCGACCACGCCTCCTCATTGAGAGCGCGACCGGCCAGCGAGACGCCGAGCGGCCCGGGGAACATTTCCGGGTAAAGCGTCAGGACGGTCGCGATGAAGGTCAGCTTGCCGGTCCTCCGCTGCCCGTCGCGCCCGACCACACCACCCCGTCGCGCGGCTTCGCGTCGACCGTCAGCGTGAACACGTCGGGGCGGCTGTAGTGGCCGTCGCTATCGAGCGCGGCGAGCGCGCCGCCGATCTCGGCGAGGTCGAGCGTCGCGTGGAGCGTCTCCTCGCCCTCGCCGGCCTGGGCGAGCACGCGCGCATCGGGGGCGGCGATCACGCTGCCGCCGCGGTTGAGCGCTTCGGTTCCGATCGCGCCGATCAGCGCTTCGGCCTCGGCGCCGCCGCCCGCAAGCCGCAAGCCCTCGATCAGGTCGTCGCGGTGTTGGACCAGCCCCGCGGCGAGGACGAAGCAGCGTCCCTCGAACGCGTAATGACGCGAGGCGATCGCGTAAGTCTCGCGTACCGTCGGCCAGGCGGCGACATGGACCGCTTCGCCGAGGTTGTGCATCGCCGCGCGCGCCAGCGGCATCCAGTGCTCCCAGCAGATCAGGCTGCCGAGATTGCCCCACTGGGCACGCTGGACGCCCAGCGTCGAGCCGTCGCCGCGCGCCCAGATCAGCCGCTCGCCGTGGGTCGGGACCAGCTTGCGGTGAACCAGCGGCGGCGCGTCCGGGCGGAACAGCAGCTGCGCGTTGTAAAGGCTCGAGCGCACCCGCTCGTGCGCGCCGACCGAGATCAGCGCGCCGCGCTCGTCGACAAGCGCCTGAAGCGGAGCCAGCCGGGCATCGCCCGCGACCACCGCCTGCTCGAGCAGGATGCGGTGCAGCGCGCGGCTGCCCGGGTGGTCCCACAGCGCCGCGCCGGGCGCCTCGTCGAGCCACAGTGGATAGCCGCCGAGAAAGGTCTCGCCGAACGCGACGATTTGCGCGCCCTCGGCGATCGCGGCGCAGGCGAGCCGCGCGGCCTTGGCGATCCCGTGATTGATCGCCAGCGGCACCGGCGCGGCCTGGACGATCGCGGCCTGGACGCGAGTCATTGCGCGAACTCCGCCGAGATCACCAGCCGTTCGCCCCATTCGGGCACGGCTTCGGCGCGCATCGGGACCATGAACCGCGCGCCGGGCTTGCCGTCTTGGGGGGGGGCGCTCGATCTCGAGCACGTCGCCGGCGCCGAAATTCGCGACCGCGACGCAAGCCCCCAGCGGCTCGCCCGCGGTCGAGACCGCGGGCAGGCCGATCAGGTCGGCATGGTAGTACTCGCCATCGCCTAGCGGCGGCAGCGCCGAGCGCGGGACGGTCAGCGGTGTGCCGCGCAAGGTTTCGGCGGCGGTGCGGTCGGCGATCTCGGCGAACCGGGCGATCGCGCCGCCCTTGCCGTCGTCGCGGAGCTTGACCAGCGTCAGCGCGCCGCGGTTGAACGCCTTGTGAGGCTTCAACGAAGCCACGCTTTCGGCGAACAGCTTGAGCCGGACCTCGCCCGCCACGCCGTGCGCGCCGGCGACGGCGGCGAGCGTGACGGGGCGATCCGGATCCAAGCGTCAGCCCTCGGCCGGGGCTTGCGCGCTCTCGCCGTCGGCTTCGCTCGTTTCGTCGCCGGCGTCGCTGTTGGGAGTGGCTTCGTTGACTTCCTCGGCGGGAGCTTCCTCGGCGACAGCTTCATCGACCGGAGCAGCTTCTTCAGCCGGTGCTTCCTCCGCGATGGCTTCCTCGACGACAGCCTCGTCGGCCTGGGCTTCCTCGGCGACGGGTTCATCGGCGGGAGCTTCCTCCGCAACCACTTCGACCTCGGGCTCAGGCTCGGGAGCCGGGGCGGCAGCGGCGGCTGCCTTCTCGTTCCGGGCGGCTTCCTCGGCCTCGACGAGCTTGGTCGCGCGGTCCTCGGCGCGGTCCTTGGCCTTCTTACCGGGCTCGCCCTTTTGCGGGTTGCTGGTCGCGGCGCGTTCCTTGATCCCCGCCTTGTCGAGCATCCGCGCGACGCGGTCGGTCGGTTGCGCGCCGACGCCGAGCCAGTAGCGGGCGCGGTCTTCGGTCACCTTGACGCGGTTCTCGTCGTCCTTGCCGAGCAGCGGGTTGTAGGTCCCGATCTGCTCGAGGTAGTTGCCGTCGCGCGGGCTCCGGCTGTTGGCGACGACGATGCGATAATACGGCCGCTTCTTCGAGCCGCCGCGCGACAAGCGCATGGATACGGACATTTTCTGAATACCTTTCGTTGATTGCTTACTTCTTGAAAAGATCGTTGAGGTTGCCGGGCAAACCGCCGCCGCCGAGGCCGGGGAGTTGAGCACCGCCGCCAAGTCCAGGCAGACCGCCCACTCCGCCGAGCCCGCCCATGCCGCCGCCGCCCATCCCGCCTTTGCCGAACAGCGCGCCAAGCCCCTTGAGCCCGCCCATCTTGCGGATCTGCTTCATCGCCCCGGACATGTCCTTGTGCATCTTGAGCAGGCGGTTGACGTCCTGAACCTGCATTCCCGAGCCCTTGGCCACGCGGATCTTGCGCTTGGCGTTCAAGAGCTCGGGCCGGGCGCGCTCTTTGGGAGTCATCGAGCCGATGATCGCCTCCATCTGGACCAACACGCGGTCGTCGGTGCCGCTCGCGGCGAGCGCCTGCTTGGCCTGCTTCATCCCGGGCAGCAGCCCGGCGAGCATGCCGAGCCCGCCCATCCTGGTCATCTGGCGCAGCTGACCGGCGAGGTCGTTGAGGTCGAACTGGCCCTTGGCGAGCCGCGCGGCGAGCTTTTCGGCGTCCTCCGCCTCGATCGACGCCGCCGCCTTCTCGACGATCGAGACGACGTCGCCCATCCCCAAGATGCGCCCGGCGACGCGGGCCGCGCTGAAGCTCTCGATCGCGTCGAGCTTCTCGCCGGTGCCGGCGAACTTGATCGGCTTGCCGGTGACCGCGCGCATCGACAGCGCCGCGCCGCCCCGCGCGTCGCCGTCCATCCGGGTCAGCATCACACCGGTCAGGTCGACCTGGCCCGAAAAGCTTTGCGCGACGTTGACCGCGTCCTGGCCGGTCAGCGCATCGACCACCAGCAGCGTCTCGCGCGGCGTCGCGATGGCCGCGACCGCCTTTAACTCGTCCATCAGCGCGGCGTCGACGTGGAGCCGCCCGGCGGTGTCGAGCATCAGCACGTCGACCGCCTGGAGCCGCGCCGACTGGAGCGCGCGTGCGGCAATGTCGGCGGGCATCTGCCCGGCGACGATCGGCAGCGTCGCCACGTCGACTTGCTGCCCGAGCACCGCGAGTTGCTCTTGCGCGGCCGGGCGATAGACGTCGAGCGACGCCATCAGCACCTTCTTGCCCTGACGGTCCTTGAGTACCTTGGCGATCTTGGCGGTGCTGGTGGTCTTGCCCGAGCCCTGAAGGCCGACCATCAGGATCACCACCGGCGGCGCGGCGTTGAGGTCGAGCACCCCGGCGCTGTCATCCGCGCCGCCGAGCACCTCGACCAGCGCGTCGTGGACGATCTTGACCACCTGCTGGCCCGGCGTGACCGAGCGCAGGACCTGGCTGCCGATCG
>DATLDS010000148.1:0-23137 GCA_035525735.1 Novosphingobium sp. | reverse complement strand
ATCGACGCAGGCGGTCAGCGCGATCGGGCCCTCGACCGCCTCGACGATGTCGGCGAGGCTGATCGCCGCCGCCGGCCGCGCGAGCTTGAGCCCGCCGCCCGCGCCGCGCACCGAGCGCAGCAGCCCGGCGGCGCTCAGCTTGCTCACCAGCTTCTGCACCGTCGCGGCGGGCAGCCCGGTTTCCGCCGCGAGCTGGCCCGCCGAGACGCGCGCGTGCCCGCAATGCCGCGCGGCGGCGGACATCGTGACGACGGCGTAGTCGGCGAGATTCGAGAGGCGCATTCGTTTAATCGGACCGATTCGTTCCGATTAGATGTAGGCGCGGCGCCTCAAGCGCGCAAGTCGGCGGGGATCGGCGCCATCCGCGGCCCGATCTCGCGGAAGTTGCGCAAGTTCATCAACGCCGAGAGATACGGCGTGTCGGGATCGGCGATCCGCGCCGGGGTGCGGCCGGCGAACAGCCGCAGCTCGCGGATCATGTGCGGCTGATCGTAGAAATGGTCCTGCACCGCGGCGATCTGGTCGGGGGTGGTCGCCGGATCGGACAGCAGCACCGCGGCGCGCAACGCGCGGTACTTGCGCGCAAGCGCGGTCGGCGGCAGCCCGAAATAGCGGTCGACGAGGCGTTGCACCTGGCGCTCCGAAAAGCCCGTTTGCGCGACCAGCGCGCCGACCTCGGGCGACAGCGAGCCGACCAGCCACTGCGCGACGCGCTGGAGGAAGCGGACGTGGACGGGCGGTAGCGGGCGCACCGAGGCGAGGATCGCCTCGGCCAGCGTCGCAGTCATCGATTCGACGTCGAAAGCCGCGAAATCGGCTTCGATCCGCTCGGCGACGCCGGCGAACGCGGGGCCGAGCACCGCCTCGCCGTCGTAGAGGCGGTTGCCGTGCGCGGCCGCCGACAGCCCGGTCAGCGCCGCCCAGCCGAGCGGGCTCAGCGTCGTCCCGAACAAGTGCCACGGCCCTTCGACCTCGAACGTCGCCGCGGCGCTGGTCGGGGTCTGAAGGGTCAGCTTGTGGCTCGGCTCGACCCGGCCATCGAGAAAGCGCATCTGCCCGTGGCCGCGCACCATCACCGCGAGCAGGCCGATCGACGAGGGCTGGACGTCGCGGATCGCGCGCTCGTCGCAGCGCATCGAGAAAAACGTTGTGACATACGGTGCGACCGCGGCGGGCGCGGGATGAAGCTCGAGCCGCAGCAACTGCTTGTTGGTCAAGCGGATGTCGGGCCGCGTCGACACGGCTCCGGGAGACTTCATGATGGCAAGGCGACCTCGTGCACTCGGTGCGCCGGACTGTGGCAGACCGTCGCGCTTCGGGTCAATCGGTGCGGCGCCTGGGGATAGCGGGCGGACGTAAAAGAAGGGCAGCCCCACCGCGTGGCGGGGCTGCCCTTTTAAGTGGAGAACCCGATACATCGCTGCACCGAGCCCTTCGGGTCGCATCCCCCCCTTACGAAGGTTGCCGGGGAGAGAATTGTATGGATTCGACAAATTTGCCCCTGCCCGCGATTTTTTTGTTGCTTAAGATACCCTTACGACGGGCGCTTGCGCGCGGCTCGACGGTGCCATAGCGCGCGGCGATGTGGTTCGCGCTTGCCCGCCCCGCGCTGTTCGCGCTCGATGCCGAAACCGCGCACGGGCTGAGCTTGGCGGCGCTGCGCGCGATACCGCCGGCCCGCGCGCCGCTCGATTCCGCGCTGGCCACTACCGTCGCCGGGCTCGCGTTTCCCAGCCCGCTCGGCATCGCGCCCGGCTACGACAAGAACGCCGAGGCGCCAGACGCGCTGCTGCGGCTCGGCTTCGGGTTCGCCGAGATCGGCACGGTCACGCCGCTGCCCCAAGCGGGCAACCCACGCCCGCGGTTGTTCCGGCTCGCCGAAGACCGCGCGGTGATCAACCGCATGGGCTTCAACAACGACGGCGCGCAAGTCGTCGCGGCGCGGCTGCGCCGCCGCCGGGGTCGGTCCGGCCCTTCGACTTCGCTCAGGACAGGCGTGGTCGGGGTCAACATCGGCGCGAACAAGGATTCGCCCGAGCGGATCGCCGATTACGCCGCGATGACGCGGATCATGGCCCCGCTGGCGAGCTACCTGACGGTCAACGTCAGCTCGCCCAACACCCCGGGCTTGCGCGCGTTGCAGGACGATGGCGCGCTCGCCGCGCTGCTCGACGCCGTGCTGGGCGCGCGCGGGGGGTCACCAACCCCGGTGTTCCTCAAGCTCGCGCCCGACCTCGAGCCGAACGCGATCGATGCGATCTGCCGGATCGCGCTCGACAAGCGGGTCGACGCGCTGATCGTCGCGAACACGACGGTGTCGCGCCCGCCGCTAAGATCGCGCCACGCGGGCGAGGCGGGAGGCTTGTCGGGCGCGCCGCTGCGCGACCTGGCGTTACGGCGGCTGCGCGATTTCCGCAGCGCCAGCGGCGGGGGAATCGCGCTGATCGGGGTGGGCGGGATCGCCGATGCCGACGACGCTTGGGCGCGAATCCGCGCGGGGGCGAGCCTAGTCCAGCTTTACACCGCAATGGTTTACGCCGGGCCCGGCCTGCCGCGCGCGATCAACCGCGGGCTGTTGCGCCTGATGCGCCGCGACGGCTTTTCCTCGATTGCCGCGGCGGTCGGCAGCGAATAGCGTCGCCGCCATGCTCGCTCGCTTCCTGACCCCGCTTGCCGCGCTCGCGCTCGCGGCGTGCGCCACGCTCGCGCCGACCGCCGCGCCGCCGACCTCGCACATCGGCCAGCTCGACAGCGTGCCCGTCGGGTCGCGCGGGCTGGTCAGCGCGGCCGACCCGCGCGCCGCCGCGGCGGGCGCGGCGATGCTTCGCGCTGGCGGCAGCGCAACCGACGCGGCGATCGCGACGATGCTCGCGCTGACCGTGGTCGAGCCGCAGAGCTCGGGAATCGGCGGCGGCGGGTTCCTGGTGCTCGGCGACGACGCGGGCCGGGTCGAGACGCTCGACGGGCGCGAGACCGCGCCGATGGCCGCGAACGGGCAATGGTTCTTTCGCGACGGCAAACCGCTGAGCGTTCCGCAGGCGATCCCCGGGGGCTTGAGCGTCGGCGTCCCCGGCAACTTGCGGCTTGCCGCCGAGGCGCACGAGCGCCACGGCAAGCTGCCCTGGCGGACGCTGTTCGGACCCGCGATCGCGCTCGCGCACGAAGGCTTCGCGATCACTCCGCGGCTTTACGAAGTGCTCGACCGGTTCCGCGGCACCGGCGCGCTCGACCCCGAGGGCAAGGCACTGTTCTACGACGCCGCCGGCGCGCCGCTGCCGGTCGGCACGGTGGTGCGCAACCGCAACCTCGCGCTGACCCTGACCGAGCTGTCGACGCGCGGCGCCGACAGCTTCTACGTCGGCCCGAACGCGCAGGCGCTGTCCGCCGGGGTCCGCGCCGCGCCGGTCAATCCCGCGCCGATGGCGCCCGGCGACCTCGCGACGTACCAGGCCAAGTGGCGCGAGCCGGTGTGCGGCGTCTATCGCGGATACCGCATCTGCGGGATGGGCCCGCCATCGTCGGGCGCGACCACGGTGCTGGCGATCCTCGAGCAGCTCGAGCGGTTCGATCTGCGCGCGCTGGGCAAGGATTCGCCCGTCGCCTGGCACCTTATCGCCGAATCGCAACGGCTCGCTTACGCCGACCGCGAGCGCTACCTCGGCGACGCCGACTTCGTGCCGGTGCCGGTCTCGGGGCTGGTCGATCCGGCCTACCTCGCGCAGCGCGGCGCGCTGATCGCGCCCGACCGGACGCTCGCCGCCGCCGCGCCGGGCAACCCGCCGGGCGGCCCCATCATGCGCGAAGGGGTGACCGCGCCCGAGCACGGCACCTCGCACTTCGTGGCGGTCGACGCCAAGGGCAACACCGCGAGCTATACCTCGACGGTCGAATCGATCTTCGGCTCCGGGCTCGTCGTCGGCGGCTATTACCTCAACAACGAGCTGACCGATTTCAGCCTGGTCCCGACGCGCGACGGACATCCGGTGGCCAACCGGGTCGAGCCGGGCAAGCGCCCGCGCAGCTCGATGTCGCCGACGCTGATCTACGGGCCCGACGGAAGCCTGCGCGCGGCGATCGGCGCGGCGGGCGGCGCCACGATCATCGTCCAGGTCGCCAAGGCGATCGTCGGGATGCTCGACTGGGGGCTGAGCGCGCAGGACGCGATCGCCTTGCCCACGCTGTTCGCTCCCGCCGACACGGTTTACGTCGAACAGGGCACCGCGCTCGAGGCGTTGATCCCCGCGCTCAAATCGCTCGGTCACGCCAAAGTCGAGGCGCGCGAGCCGAGCTTCAAGGCCAACGCCATCGAGCGCGTCGGGAACCGCTGGGTCGGCGCCGCCGATCCGCGCAGCGAAGGCGCGGCGGTCGCGGAGTAGTCGCGGTCGAGGACGTCCGGTCTTGCCGCCGGGGTTGGGGGAATGGGATGCAGCTAGCCGACTTCGAACGCTACAACAGCCTCGTCGCGATGTTCCTCGACCGCGCGGGCGCGCGCGGCGACCGGCCGTTCCTGGTCGCCAAGCGCGACGGCGAGTGGCGCGCGCTGAGCTGGCGCGAGACCGCCGACCAGGTCTGCGTGCTCGCCGAGGCCTTGCGCGGGCTCGGCCTCGCCGAGGGCGACCGGGTCATGCTGGTTTCCGAGAACCGGCCCGAGTGGGCAATCGCCGACCTCGCGATTATGGCCGCGGGGATGGTCACGGTGCCGACCTACACCACCAACACCGAGCGCGATCATCATCACATCCTCGAGAACTCGGGGGCCCGGGCAGTGATCGTCAGCTCGGCCAAGCTCGCCAAGTCGCTGCTCCCGGCGATCGTCCGCAGCGGCCAGGCCGAGCACGTCATCGGGATCGAGCCGCTCAAGCAGGCGCAGGCCGGCGCGGCGCGGTTCCACGATTGGGGCGCGCTGGTCGCGGGCGATGCGGCGGCCGCGCGCGCCGCGGTCGACGTGCGCCAGCGGTCGGTCGGGCGCGGCGACCTCGCCTGCCTGATCTACCCCCGCGGCACCGGCGGAAACCCGCGCGGGGTGATGCTTCATCACGGCTCGATCCTGCGCAACGTCGCGGGCGCGGCGCGGATCATCGCAGAGGATTTCGGCTGGAGCGACGAGCGCTTCCTCTCGTTCCTGCCGCTCAGCCACGCCTACGAGCACTCGGGCGGGCAGTTCCTGCCGATCGGGCTGGGCGCCGAAATCTATTACGCCGAAAGCCTCGAAAAGCTCGCCGCCAACATCGAGGAGGCACGCCCGACGATCATGGTGGTGGTGCCGCGCCTGTTCGAGGTGCTGCGCACGCGGATCATGCGCCAGGTCGAGAAGCAGGGACGGCTCGCGGGCTACATGATGGACCGCGCGATCGCGATCGGCGAGAGCGAGGCGGCGGGGCGCCCGCGGCTGCGCGACCGGCCGATGGACTTCGTCCTCGACAAGGCGCTGCGCCCCAAGATCCGCGCGCGCTTCGGGGGGCGGATGAAGGCGATGGTCTCGGGCGGGGCGCCGCTCAACCCCGACCTCGGGGTGTTCTTCGACGCGATGGGGCTGACCCTGCTCCAGGGCTATGGCCAGACCGAGGCGGGCCCGGTGATCAGCTGCAACCGCCCCTCGGCGGGGATCAAGATGGACACCGTCGGCCCCCCGCTCGACCAGGTCGAGGTGCGGATCGCCGGGGACGGCGAGATCCTCGTCCGCGGCGAGCTGGTGATGCAGGGCTACTGGCGCAATCCGGGCGAGACCGAGCGCGCGCTGATAGCCGGGTGGCTTCACACGGGCGACATCGGGCGGATCGACGACGCCGGGCGGATCGAGATCACCGACCGCAAGAAGGACATGATCGTCAACGACAAGGGCGACAACGTCGCGCCGCAGAAGATCGAGGGGATGCTCACGCTCCAGCCCGAGATCAGCCAGGCGATGGTCGCCGGCGACCGCCGCCCCTACCTCGTCGGGCTGGTCGTCCCCGACGGCGACTGGGCGTTCGAATGGGCCAAGGCCAACGGCGAGCGGTTCGACGTCAAGGCGCTCCAGGATCTGCCCGCGTTCCGCAACGCGATCCGCGCCGCGGTCGACCGGGTCAACCAGGACTTGTCGGTGATCGAGAAGGTCCGCCAGTTTTGTTTCGCCGACGAGGCGTTCGGGATCGACAACGAGGAAATGACCCCCAGCCTCAAGATCCGCCGCCACAAGATCAAGGAGCGCTATGGGGCGCGGTTGGATGGCTTATACAAAGCCTAGCGACTAGACATCCGCCTTGCCAAAGCGCTCCGCGCCCCGGTTCTCGCCTGGTGGATCGAGCGCGCTCAAGTCGAGGTCGAGCGGCGCGCCTATCCAGCGGGCGTGGTCGGTGTGGTCGGCGAGGTCGTCGTCGGTCAGCGGGTGGACCAGCGCGGTGAGGCCCGAGGATTCGAGCAAGCCGATAACCGCATCGCGCGCGGGCGCGTCGAAGTGGATTTCGAATTGCGCGATCGGATGCGGGCCGACCGGCGCGTCGGCCAGGCGCCCGACGTAGCTGAGTCGCGGCGCGGCATCGCGTGTCGCGAGCAGTCGTTCGCGGAGCACGGCGGCCGCGGCGCGCTCTTCGCCGCTGTAATAGACATGGGCGTGATAAGACGCGGTCATTCGCGCGTGTGTCAGCACTTTTCACGGCGGAGCGCAAACCGCCGCGCGCGGCTCAGGCGGCTTCCTTCTCCACCCATTCGGGATAGAATGTCGGCGCACGGGCGCTCCAGCCGGGCGCGGTGGCGGCGGCTTCGCTGATCGACTGGAGCAGGTCCTTGCGCCGGTCGGGGCGGATCTGGGGCAGCGCGGCGGCCGCGCAGAACGCGCTCGGCAGCCACGGCCGGACGTCGGGGCCGAGCAGTCGCTCGTAAAGAAAGCGGTAGGCCGAGAAGCACGACAGCCGCTCTTGCGCGAGATCGAACGCGGTGACCCGCATCAGCTTGCCCATGTAGCCCTCGAGACCGTCGAAGCCGCCGCCGTCGGGCAGCTCGCGGCGCAGCGTTTTGAGTTCCTGATAGACCACGTACTGGGTCCGGATCGAGGCGCTCTCGTCGGGGCTACGCGCCCACAGCTTGAACGCGTCCTGGCGGCCGAGCCCGATATCGAGGCTGCGCTTGATGTAGCGCTGCTCGGCCTCGCTGAAGCCCGCGAACTCGCGCAGCTCGGCAATGGTCAGCGACGCGGTGTCGAGATTGGACATGGCCCCCGGTGCTCCGTGCGGGACCCCCCCGGGCCCGTCGGCAACACAACACCACGATATGGTTAAGAGCCGGTTAGCGAACGGCCAAGTCGAGTTCAGATCAGCCCCGCCAGCGGGCTGCTCGGATCGGCGTACTTGCGCGTCGCCATGCGGCCGGCGCGATAGGCCTCGCGCCCCGCCTCGACCGCCAGCTTCATTGCCCGCGCCATCCGCACCGGATCCTTCGCCTCGGCGATCGCGGTGTTCATCAGCACCCCGTCGCACCCGAGCTCCATCGCCACCGCGGCATCGCTGGCGGTGCCGACCCCGGCGTCGACCAGCACCGGCACGCTCGCCCCTTCGACGATCAGCCGGATCGTCACCCGGTTCTGGATGCCGAGGCCGCTGCCGATCGGCGCGCCGAGCGGCATCACCGCGACCGCGCCCGCGCTTTCGAGCTGCTTGGCGGCGATCGGATCGTCGGTGCAGTAGACCATCGGCAGGAAGCCCTCGGCGGCGAGCACCTCGGTTGCTTTCAGCGTCTCGCGCATGTCGGGATAAAGCGTGCGCGCCTCCCCCAGCACCTCGAGCTTGACCAGGTTCCAGCCGCCCGCCTCGCGCGCCAGCCGCAACGTGCGCACCGCCTCGTCGGCGCTGAAGCAGCCCGCGGTATTGGGCAGGTAAGTGATTTTCCTGGGGTCGATGAAGTCGGTCAGCATCGGCGCCTTGGGGTCCGAGACGTTGACCCGGCGCACCGCGACGGTGACGATCTCGGCGCCCGACGCCGCCAGCGCGGCGGCGTTCTGCGCGAAGTCCTTGTACTTGCCGGTGCCGACGATCAGCCGCGAGCGGAAGGTCCGCCCGGCGACTTCCCACGAATCGTCGTCGACCTTGGCCGCATGGTCGCCGCCGCCGACGAAGTGGACGATCTCAAGCGCATCGCCGTCGGCCAGCGCCACGTCGCCCAATGTCGAGCGCGCGACGATCGTGCCGTTGCGCTCGACCGCAACCTTGGCGGGATCGAGCCCGAGCGCGCGGACGAGTTCGGCGAGCGTCTGCCCGGAAGGCGCGCGATGCGGCTCGCCGTTGACGACGAGAGACAACGATGGACTGGTGGACACGGTCATGGCCCGCTTCTTAGCGGGCGCCCCGGCTTGCCGCTAGGCGAGATGCCGCCTAGAAAAGTTGCTTGGCGTTCTTCCAGTGCGCCAGCGCGACCAGCGCGACGCCGGCGATGGTCAGCACCGCCTCGGCCGTGCCGTGCCCGCTGAGCAGCGCCAGCGCCATCAACGACAGGCCGCCCGCGCCGATTGCGATCGGTTCGCGCCGGCCGTGGCGGGCGAGGCCGAAGCCCAGCGCGACCGCGCCGATCGCGATCGCCAGCGCCAACCCGAAGCGGTGCAGCGCGGGATCGAGCAGGAACCCGCCGCTCATCCCGAGCATCGCGACGAGCGCGAGCGTCGCCAGGCAATGCACCGCGCACAGGCCGCTGAGCAGCAGCCCGAGCCGGTCGAATCGGTCTCGCATGAGGTTGAGCGCAGCGGTCATCGCGTGGCGTATATGTAACAATGTAACATCACGCAAGCGTCCGAATCGCTTGCGGCTTCGCTTTCGCTTGCGCTTTCAAGGGTTGCGCCGCAGGAAGCGGGCATGGTTGCGCTGGCGCGGCAGGGGGTATTGTCGAGCGACGACGCGGAGCAGCCGGGTGTCGCCCGGCCCGCCGCGCTCGCCCGCTGGCTGTTCGCGGTGGCCGCGCTGATCGTCGCCATCGTCGTCGTCGGCGGGATCACCCGGCTCACCGAATCCGGCCTGTCGATCACGCAATGGCAGCCCGTCACCGGCGTGCTTCCGCCGCTGAGCGACGCGCAATGGCAGGCCGAGTTCGCCCGCTACCAGCGCATCCCCGAATATGTCGAGATCAACGGCCCCGCAGGGATGACGCTCGCGCAGTACCAGGCGATCTACTTCTGGGAATGGCTCCACAGGCTGCTGGCGCGCGCGATCGGGCTGGCGTTCGCCGCGCCGCTGGCGTGGTTCTGGTGGAGCCGCGCGATCCCCGGGGGCTACAAGCCCCGGTTGCTCGCGCTGCTGGCGCTCGGCGGCCTGCAAGGCGCGATCGGCTGGTGGATGGTTGCCTCGGGGCTCAGCATTCGTACCGACGTCAGCCACATGCGGCTTGCGGCGCACCTGCTGACCGCGCTGCTCACGCTCGGCGGGATCGTCTGGATCGCGCTCGACTTGCGCGCGGTGGCGCGCGACCGGGCGGCGGCGCCGGCGCGGCTGGACCGCTTCTCCGCGCTGGTCCTCGCGATGCTGACGCTGCAACTGCTGCTCGGCGCGTGGATGGCGGGGCTCGACGCGGGCTATGTCGCGAGCGACTGGCCGACAATGCAGGGCGCGCTGTTCCCCGTCGGGGTCGACGGGTCGCGTGGGCCGCTGTGGGCCGCGGCCAACGATCCTTACCTTGTCCATTTCCTCCACCGCTGGTGGGCGTTCGCGGTGGTCGCCGGGCTGGTGGTGATGGCGCGGCGGCTGCGCTCACGAGGGGAACGGCGTGCGAGCGTCGCGATCCATTCGGCGTTCGGCGTCCAGATCGTGCTCGGCATCGCGACCGTGATGAGCGGCGTGGCGATTGTCCTCGCGGTGTTGCACCAGCTGGTCGGCGCGCTGCTCGTCGTCGTCACCGTGTGGGGCGCGCACGCGCTGGGGCAGCGCGCATGAAAGCCAAGCCCGAGACCGGCGGAGCAGCGCTGATCTGGTGCCCGTTTCCCGACGAGACCGCGGTCGAGGACGCCGTCGCGATCCTGATCGACGAGGGGCTGATCGCCTGCGCCAACCTCGTCCCAATGCGCTCGCTCTACGTGTGGCAAGGCAAGCGCGAGGAAGCGCGCGAAATCGGCGTGCTGTTCAAGACCCGCGTCGACCTGGTCGACCGCGCGCTCGAACGGCTGGTCGCACTCCATCCTTACGAGGCGCCCGCCGCGCTCGCCTGGCGCTGCGACGCGGCGGCGCCCGCGACCCTCGCCTGGCTCGGTGCGCTTCAAGGAGCGCTTGCATGAGGCGGGCGGGAATCGCCGCGCTTCACGCCGCGCTGCTGCTTGGCGCGGCGAGCGCGGGCTCGGTTGCGCTCGGGGCGCCCGGCCCGGCGGCGCGCGCGTTCGATCCGCCCACCGACCGCCCGATGCTGCTCAGCCGAACGCTGCGTCGCGACCTCGCCGACGGCAAGGCGATCGTCACCGTTCGACGCTATCGGGTCAGCTTCACCGCGACGGCGACCGGGTGGACGGTCGACGGCGAGCTCGTCGATAGCGAGGTCACCGCTCCGCCGCCGCTCGCCGCGCTCGCCGAGATCGAGCGCAAGCGTGCCGACGACGGGCTGTTCCCGCTTACGCTCGACCGCGCCGGGCTGATCGTTCCGCGCACGACCGCCCCCGGGGGGCAAGGCCGCGCCGCGGTCGACGACGCGCTCGCGCTGACGCTGGCGCGGATCAAGGCCCAGCCGCCGGCGGGGGTCGGCGCGCCGATCGTCGGGTTCGTCCAGCAGCTCCAGGCGCTCGCCGCGCAGGCCGCGCTGACCCGCTGGCCCGAAGCGCTGTTCACCCCCGGGGTCGAGGCCAGCGGCGAGCAGCGCTTCGCGCTTCCCGATGGCGCCGAGGGCTCGGTGATCACCAAGATCCGCACCGACGGCGCGCTCGAGATGGGCACGATGAACCACGCCACACGCGCGGTCACGACCGAGATCGCGGGCAATCGCCGCGTCACCCGCGAGGAATGGTCGCTGACCCCTCTCGCCGGGTGACGGCGCTAAGGTATTATTTTACCTCTCGGGAATCGCCCGGCAAAGCTTGACGAATCGCCCGCGTTCGACGAAAGGGCCGCCTTCGCGCGGTCCGGACGCTTCCGTCACCGCCCCGATCCTTCGTCAATGCACGGGACCATCCAGCCATGAAGGCGCTCAGCAAGGTCACCCGGTCGATCAAGCCGGCCGAGGTGGAAAAGAAATGGCATCTGATCGATGCCGACGGCCTGGTGGTCGGTCGCCTCGCGGTGATCGTCGCCAACCACCTGCGCGGCAAGCACAAGCCGAGCTTTACCCCGCATGTCGATTGCGGCGACCACGTCGTGGTGATCAACGCGGGCAAGGTCCAGCTTACCGGCAACAAGCTCAAGCAGAAGACCTATTACCGGCACACCGGCTACGCCGGCGGGATCAAGGAGATCACCGCCGACAAGATCCTCGACGGCAAGTTCCCCGAGCGCGTGCTCGAAAAGGCGGTTGAGCGGATGATCCCGCGCGGGCCGCTCGGGCGGGCGCAGATGCGCGCGCTGCACCTCTACGCCGGAACCGAGCATCCGCACGCCGGCCAGCAGCCCGAGGCGCTCGACGTCGCTTCGCTCAATCGCAAGAACAAGGTGGGCGCCTGAAATGTCCGAGACCCCGAACACCGAAACCCCGGTGACCGAGAACACCGTGTCCGACCTCGCCGACCTCAAGGCGCTGACCGGCGGCGAAGCGTCCGCGCCCGCCGCAACGGCGAGCACCGCCAGCCTCGACGAAGCCGCTCCCCCGCCGCCGCCGCGCGGCGGGCCGCTCGCGCCGCTGCGCGAGAAGCAAGTCGACGCGCAGGGCCGCTCGTACGCCACCGGCAAGCGCAAGGACGCGGTCGCGCGCGTCTGGCTCAAGCCGGGCACCGGCAAGATCACAGTCAACGGCCGCGACCAGGAGGTCTATTTCGCGCGCCCGACGCTGCGCCTGGTGATCAACCAGCCGTTCGCCGTCGCCGACCGCGAGGGCGCGTACGACATCGTCTGCACGGTCAAGGGCGGCGGGCTTTCGGGCCAGGCCGGCGCGGTCAAGCACGGCATCGCCCAGGCCTTGAGCAAGTTCGAGCCCGAGCTGCGCCTCGCGGTCAAGACCGCCGGCTTCCTCACCCGCGACAGCCGCGTGGTCGAGCGCAAGAAGTACGGCCGGGCCAAGGCGCGCAAGAGCTTCCAGTTCTCGAAGCGCTGATTCGAGGCATCGAATCGAAACACGAAAGGGCGGTCCCGCGGGGCCGCCCTTTTTCGTTTCAGCTCCCGAACAGCAGCTCGGTCGGATAAGGCAGGGCGAGCGGGGGCGCGGCATCGCGAGCGAACCAGCGCAGCCCGGTGGTCTCGGGATCGCCCGGGGCGCCGCCCGCGCGGGTTTCGCAGCGATAGACCAGCACGGTGTATTCAACCTCGTCGCCGTTGGGATAGGTGTGGCGGAACTCCGCGCCGCCGAACGCCGCGACCAGCCGCTGCGCGACGACCTCGCGCCCGGTTTCCTCACGTACTTCGCGGACAACCGCCTGCTCGGGGCTCTCGCCGGGCTCGATTCCCCCGGCGGGCAGGCTCCAGCCGCCCTCGGCGCGGAGCTGGAGCAGCAGCGCGCCGCGCGCGTCGCGAATGACCGCGGCGACCGAGGGAAGCAGCAGCAGGCCGTGTCCGTACGCCGCGCGCAGCGAGCCGACGTAACCGCCGCTCATCTCAATGCACCGGCGGATCGACCGCGGGCACCGTCGCGACCGGCGCCACCGGGTCGGCGGGCTGGCGCGGCGGCAGCGCGTTCTCGGGCACCGCGTCGATCTGCATCGCGGGTGTCGGCACCGCCTCGAGGTTGCGGACCTTGACCTCGATGCCGCCCGGGGAGACCGTGAGCTGGTTGAAGCTCGGCGGGCTCGAGCGGATGCGCTTCGACAGCGTTCCCGCGCCGATCATCCGCAGCGGTCCCGCGGGCGTCGCCTGGGTCAGGTCGAACGCGTCGTGAACGTGGCCGGTGAGGATCGCCAGCACGCCGCTTGCCGCGAGCGCCTCCATCGCGGCGGTGCCGCCTATCGTTAGCCGCTTGCCGTGCGGATCGCGCTCGGTCAGCGGGTGGTGCGCGGTGACCAGCACCTGGCGGCCCTCGGGCACCGCGTCGATCGCGGCGAGCGTCTCGGCCAGCGCGCGACCGGTGACCCACCCGTTCGACCACGGAAAGCGCCATTGCGCGCGCGCCACGGTTTTGAGCGGGACCACCGCGAGCCCGGGCAAGTCGAGCTGCTTCTCGAGCAGCGCCTCGATCGCGCGGAACCGCCGGTAGGGGTCGATGAACCGCTCGATCAGGTTGAAATAGGGCATGTCGTGGTTGCCGACCTCGACCGTCACCGGCGGCCCGAGCGCCGAGATCCAGCGGCACGCCGCGGCGAACTCGCGGTGGCGCGCGCGCATCGTCAGGTCGCCGGTGATCAGCACCGCGGTCGGCTCTTCGTGCGCGATGCATTGCTCGACCCAAGCCAGCGCGCGGCTGTCCTCGAGTCCGAAATGAATGTCCGAAAGGTGGAACAGAACGGTCTGGGGCTGGCTCATGGCGGGTCCCTAGACGCCGAGGCGAGCAACGTCACCTCGCAAGCCGTGACGACGAAACGTTCCACGGTGCCGCCGGTGGCGCGCTCGCCGTCGATCATCAGCTCGATCGGTTCGGCCGAGCGGCAAACCACCGCGCGATGACGGCCAAGCTCGTCGTGCGGGCCCTGGCGATAGTCGCGCGCGAGGATCGCGAGGCCCTGGCGCGCGTAGTCGGCGATCGTCTCCGCGCGGTAGCCGTCGACCGCGATTCGATCGCCGACCGGGTGCAGCCGCACCGCCGGGTAACCTTCAGGCTCGCCCAGCGGCGGAGCGGCGACGACCACCTTCGGTCCGCTGGAGGTTTGCGAGATCGCTTCTCCCGCCGCGGCGGCGAGATCGCCCATCGCGCCCTCGCGCAGCGCCTCGCGCACTTCGGACCACTTCGCGCCGGGTCCGGCGACGATCTCGCACAGCCCGTCGCCATGACGGCTGCGGATCAGGTGGCGGCGGGTGGGGTTGAGCTCGCCGCGGCCGAGCGCGGCGACGATGCTCGCGGCGTCGGCCTCGCCGTGGAGAGCGCGCGCCAGCAGGTTCTGCGTCCCTCCGGGAAGCACGAGCACCGCGCCGCGCCAACCTTCGAGCCGGGATACGACCGCGTTGGCGGTGCCGTCGCCGGTGAACGTGACGAGGCCATCGACCGAGCCGTGATCGAGAGCCTCGCGATCGGGCAGATCGTCAGCGGGAAGTCGAATGACCCGCGCGGGCGTAGCGCCGGCGACTTCCAGCGCCGCGATGACCTGGTCGATCGCGATCTCGTCGTTGCTTCCACTCGCCTCGTTGACGATCAACCAAATGACGCGGGGGGCTTCCATTCCCGCCTAAAGCGTTCGCGCGCGCGCGCGGTTCCCTCACACCCGGTCGGTCAGGATCAGCCACGCCGAGAAGCTGTTGAGCATCGAATAGACGATATAGGCGACCGCCGCGCCGAATAGGCCCTGCGCCACGAACAACAGCGCGGCGAGCAGCATCAGGAACTCGACCCCGAGGCTGAACTGGCCGCCGAGCGCGTGATAGAACCACGGCAGCCGCCCGAGCAGCGGGTGGCCACTCTCCATCACCGCCTTGTGCAGCGTGAAGTTGCCGATCCCCAGCAGGAAGGTGACCAGAATCGCCATCGGCTCGTGCCGGCCAATGTAGGCTTCGTCGCGGGCAATGCCAGCCGCGTTGCCGTTCGCCGGTTCGATGAAGCGGTTGGTCGGCGCGGCGCGACGCCGGTCGGGACGCCTCGCGCGCCGGGCGAGCGGCGGATGCGTTCTCGCGCGCTCCGTCTCATTCAGGCTCGACGGGAGGACGAGCTTCCACCCGACCCGGCCCCTTGCGCCGGACCGTTCGAAGAGGAATGAGGCCATGTTCAAATTGCTCGCTTCCGCCGCGGCCCTTGCCGCCGCCACCATTCCCGCCGCGGCGTCGGCCGATGACACGCAGCGCAGCGTCGAGGTCCGCTACGACGACCTCAACCTCGAATCCGACGCCGGCCAGGCCCGCCTCGACCAGCGCATCGCCGGTGCGGTGCGCTCGGTCTGCGGCGTCGCCAACGGCCCGCAAAGCATCCGCCAGCGCGCCGCGCAGCAGGCGTGCGCGCGCGACGCGCGCAACCAGGCAACGCTCGAAGTCGCGACGCGGATGGCACGAGGTACCCGGTTGGGCGGCTGAGCCGCCGGCCGGGTCTGGCGGCTGACCCCTCCCGCCCCGCACCGGGGCGGGCAACCCCGCCAAAGCCTGGGCTCGAACCGGACCAGTCCCCTGGTTCGGGCCCTTTTTTTTCAACACCTTGAAGGGAGGATCACATGCTTCGCACTCTCATCGCCACCGGCTCGGTCGCGACCCTGATCGCGCTCAGCCCGGTCGCCCAGGCGGCCGACAGGCAGATCAAGACCTCGGACCTCGATCTTTCGAGCCCCAAAGGACAGGCTGAGCTCGACAAGCGCGTCATGCGGGCGGCGCGCGCGCTTTGCACCGGCGAAGTCACCGGGACCCGGCTCGCCCCCAAGGAAGACAAGGAATGCATCGCCCGGGCCGCGGCGTCGGCGCGCGAGGCGCTGGCCGCGCAAGCCAAAGGCGAAAATCGCGGCGGCTGAGCGTTGGAATGACGATCGCCGGGCGCGCTCAGCGCCCGGCCATCGCCTTGACCTTGGCGAGGTAAGTTCGCCCGATCCGCACCGGCTCGGCGCCCGCGCCGGCCTCCTCGCCCACGAGCTCGACCGACCATACCCCCAGCCCGTCGTGGCGCAGCCCGGTAATCCGGTCGCGGCGCAGGATCACCGAGCGGTGGACGCGGATGAACCTGGCCGGATCGAGCCGCGCCTCGAGCCCCGCGATCGTCTGGAGCAGCAGATAGCTGCGGCCGCCGCCCGAACGATTCTCCACGTGGAGCCGCACGTAGTCCCGCTCGGCGTCGATCCGGGTCACGTCGTCGACCGCGATCCGCAGCAGTTCGGAGCGGTGCGGCACCCAGAACTCCGCGATCCACCGGCTCGACTCGCCGCCTTCGCCGCCCGGCTTGGCCTGGCCGCGCCGCGCCGACGCGCGCTGGATGGCACGGTCGAGCCTGTCGGGCGTGACGGGCTTGAGCACGTAATCGACCGCGTCGAGGTCGAAGGCCTCGACCGCGAAGCTGTCATGCGCGGTGACGAACACGATGGCCGGCGGATTCGCGACGTTCGCCAGCCGGCGCGCGACGCCGAGGCCGTCGAGTTCGGGCATCGTCATGTCGAGCAGCACCAGGTCGGGCGCGAGCGCCTCGACCAAGCGCAGCGCCGCCGCGCCGTCGTTGGCGGTGCCGACCACCGAAAGGCTGGGAAGGCCCGCGCAGATGATCTGCATACGTTCGACCGCGAGCGGCTCGTCGTCGACGATCAGCGTGCGCAGGACGAGAGCCTCGGGGTCAGTAGCCATCGCGAACCAAAGGCAAGCGGATGATCGTCGCATAGCCGTCGCCGGTCGATCCGGAAACCACGCTGGCCTCGGCGCCGAACCGCGCGGCGAGCCGCTCGCGGACGTTCTGGAGCCCGATCCCCCAGCCGTTGCCCGCTTGGCCTCCGTTGCCGTCGCGGCCCGTCATACGCGCGTCAGACCCCCTGCCGGGTCCGTCGTCGCTGACGGTCAGGACCAGCCGGCCGTGCTCCTCGCGCGCGGCGATTGTCACCGTCACCGGGCGCGACAGCGGCGCGACCGCGTACTTGACCGAGTTCTCGACCAGCGGCTGGAGGATCATCCCCGGCACGCACGCGTCGCCGAGCTCGGAAGGAATCGCGAACGCGGTCTTGAGCCGCTCGGGAAAGCGCACGGCCTCGATCTCGAGGTAAAGCCGCTGGAGGCGGATCTCCTCGTCGAGCGGGACGTCGGCGGTGGGATCGCCCGCGAGGCTGCGGCGATAGAACACCGAGATCGTCTGGATCATCGTCTCGGCCGCCTGGGTCTTGCCGGTGAGCACCAGCGCCGACAGCGAGTTGAGCGTGTTGAACAGGAAGTGCGGGTTGACCTGGTAGCGCAGGCTCCTGAGCTCGGCGGCTTTGGCGGCGCGGCGATACGCGCCCTCGCGGCGCTCGGCGGCGCGGGCGCTTTCGGCGTAGCCGAGCGCGAGGTACAGCGCCGCCCAAGCGAGCAGAAGGAAATAGCGGCCGAGCGCGATGTCGGTGATCTGGCGCCACTTGGCCTCGGCCTGGACCGACGAATCGATCGTGACGAGGCCGCCCGGGCGCCGCGCGCCGGGCGGGCTGACCACCACCTTGGTCCCGTTGGGCTTGGTCACTTCGACGGGTCCCGGCATGTCGCCGGGCAAGTCGGGGACGTCGACCAACACATTGCCCGCCTCGTCGCGGCGGATGCGTACGCCCTGCTTCTCGCCGATCTTGGAGACGACCTTCTCCTCCATGTCGGCGAAGACCAGCGCGTTGATCGTCGCGATCAGCAGCGCGGCGGGAAGCATCACGACCAGCGCCGCGGTGATGCGAAGCCACAAACGCCGCCCCTCGAGCTGGCGCAGCAGCGGCCAGATCGCGAGCGTGACGGCGAACCCGGCGACGGTCACCAGCAGGCGGCGCCCCGCCAGCTCATCCTGAAATTCGAGCCCGACGACATAGCCGCGCATCGTGGTCAGAAGATAATAGCACGCCCACAACGCCGCGGCCGAGATCACCACGAGGCGCAGCGGCACGCGCGCGGTGGCGGCCGCTTCGGGTCGTTCGGTGTCCAGGTCCATCGCCGTTGCTCTAGCGCCTCGCCGCGCCAAGGCCAGCGGCTTGGTCGGGGCGAGTCGGCGGTTGGTCGAGGGGGTTTCGGCGCTCAAACGCCTTCGAGCAGCCCCTCCTGGGCGATCCGCTCGCGCCAGATCAACGGGGCGAGCTCGTGGACGTTGTTGCCCTCGGCGTCGACCGCGACGGTGACCGGCATGTCCTCGACCCGGAACTCGTAGATCGCTTCCATCCCCAAGTCCTCGAACGCGACGACCTTGGCTTCCTTGATCGCACGGCTGACGAGGTAAGCCGCGCCGCCGACCGCCATCAGGTAGGCGACCTTATGCTCGGCGATGACCTTGGTCGCGCCCTGGCCCCGCTCGGCCTTGCCGATCATCACCAGCAGCCCCAGGCCCACCATCATGTCGGTGAACTTGTCCATCCGCGTCGCGGTGGTCGGGCCCGCCGGGCCGACGACCTCGCCCATCACCGGGTCGACCGGGCCGACGTAGTAGATCGCGCGGCCCTTGAAATCGACCGGCAGCGCCTCGCCCTTGGCGAGCATCTCCTGGATGCGCTTGTGCGCGGCGTCGCGCCCGGTGAGCATCGCGCCGTTCAGGAGCAGGCGGTCGCCGTGGCGCCAGCTCTGGACTTCCTCGGGGGTCAGATGGTCGAGGTCGACGCGCTTGGCCGCCTTGTCGGGCGCCCAGGTGACCTTGGGCCAGTCGTCGAGCTTGGGCGTCTCGAGGAAGCTCGGCCCCGACCCGTCGAGCGTGAAGTGCGCGTGGCGCGTCGCCGAACAGTTGGGGATCATCGCCACCGGCTTGCCCGCGGCGTGGCACGGCCACTCCTTGATCTTGATGTCGAGCACGGTGGTCATCCCGCCGAGCCCTTGCGCGCCGATCCCCAGCGCGTTGACCTTGTCATGGATCTCGATCCGCATCCGCTCGGTATCGGTCTGCGCACCGCGGGCCTTGAGCTCGTGCATGTCGATCTCTTCCATCAGCGATTCCTTGGCGAGCAGCAGCGCCTTCTCGGCGGTGCCGCCGATCCCGATCCCGAGCTGCCCCGGCGGGCACCATCCCGCGCCCATCTGCGGGACCATCTCGAGCACCCAGTCGACGATCGAATCGCTGGGGTTCATCATCTTGAACTTCGACTTGTTCTCGCTCCCCCCGCCCTTGGCGGCGACGTCGACACCGACGGTGCTCCCCGGCACGAACTCGACGTTGAGCACGCACGGGGTGTTGTCGCGGGTGTTGCGGCGGGTGAACGCGGGGTCGGCGACGATCGAGGCGCGCAGCTTGTTCTCGGGGTGGTTGTAGGCGCGGCGCACGCCTTCATCGACCACGTCCTGGAGCGGCTTGTCCGAGCCCAGCCGGCAGTTCTGGCCCCACTTGAGGAAGACGTTGACGATCCCGGTGTCCTGGCAGATCGGGCGGTGCCCTTCGGCGCACATCCGGCTGTTGGCGAGCACTTGCGCCATCGCGTCCTTGGCCGCGGGGCTCTGCTCGCGATCCCACGCCGCGCCGACCGCGCGGATATAGTCCATCGGATGGAAGTAGCTGATGAACTGGAGCGCGTCGGCGATGCTCTCGACGAGGTCCTCCTCGCGGATCGTGACCATCTCGCCCATGCCCCTAGCCTCCCTAACAGTCCGACGAACCGCTTACTCCCGCCGCCGAGCGCTGCCAAGAAGCGCTTGGCGGGTGAATCGGCTTCCTCTAGAAGCTTGACCGATTGCCCCGCTGTGTTGTTCGTGCAATACAGTTCGGGGAAGGGCGCGTGAGGGTTTCTTCGATGACGGTGCTGAGCGAGCCGACCACCGCTGGCGGATACGCCGTGGCGCGGCGGGCAATGATCGACAGTCAGTTGCGGGTCAGCGGGATCACCGACGCGCGCGTGCTCGCCGCGATGGGATCGACCCCGCGCGAGGATTTCGTGCCCAATGCGATGCGCGGCAACGCCTATGTGGACCGCCCCCTGCCGTTGCCGGGCGGGAAGGTGCTCAACCCCCCGCTGAGTCATGGCCGACTGCTGTCCGAGGCACGGCCGACGAGCGCCGATCGGGCGTTGCTGGTCGGCGGTGGCTATCTCGCCGCGCTGCTCGCGCCAATGGTTGGCTCGCTCGACGCAGTCGACAGCCTCGAAGGACCGGGGCGCGGACCCTTCTCGCTGATCGTGATCGACGGCGCGATCGAACGCTTTCCCGAGAGCCTGGCCAAACGTCTCGCCGACGACGGCCGGGTGGTCTGCGGTCTGATGGAGCGCGGCGTCGCCCGTCTGGCGATCGGCCGCAAGGCGGCCGGCGCGGTGGCTTTCGCGACCCTCGGCGAGATCGACCTCGCTCCGCTGACTGATTTCGCCGCGCCGCGCGCCTGGAGCTTCTGACCTGATGAATCGCCTTACCCGGCTTGGCCTGCTCGCGGGCGCCGCCGCGTTGCTCCCCGCGCCCGCGCTCGCCGACGACCTGCGCGAGGCGCTGGTCAGCGCCTATAACACCAACCCGACGCTCCAGGGCGCGCGCGCCTCGCAGCGCGGGGTCGACGAAGGCGTGCCGATCGCCCGCGCCGAAGGGCTGCCCGAGGTCACCGCGACGCCGCAGTACATCGAGTTCGTCAAGCAATCGAACAACAGCTTCACCGCGCCCGAGCGCGTGGTCGGCGCGGGGATAGACCTCGGCGTGCCGATCTATTCGGGCGGCGCGGTCAAGAACTCGGTCCGCGCGGCGAAGACGCGGGTCGAGGCGGGCCAGGCCGACTTGCGCGCGACCGAGGCCTCGGTCTTCACCCAGGTCGTCGCCGCCTACATGGACGTGATCCGCGACCAGGCGATCGTCGGCCTTTCGCGCGGCAACGTCGAGGTCCTCACAGTCAACCTCCAGGCGACCAGCGACCGCTTCGAGATCGGCGACCTGACCCGCACCGACGTCGCCCAGTCGGGCAGCCGCCTCGCGCTCGCGCGCGGCGATGCCCGCTCGGCGCAGGCCAACCTGATCTCCAGCCGCGAGCGTTACATCCAGGTCGTCGGCAAGGAACCCGAAAACCTTCAGCCGCCGCCGCCGCTGCCGGGCCTCCCCGCCAGCCCCGAGGAAGCGGTCGACATCGCGCTCGAGAACAATCCCGACCTGATCGCCGCGAAAGAGCGGAGCAAGGCTGCGGGATACGACATCGACGTCGCCGGCTCGGGGCGGCTGCCGCGGGTCCAGGTGTTCACCTCGGGCGACTATTCGAACTACCTCGGGACGCTCGGCGGCAACATCGGCACCGGCATCGCGCAGACCTCGACGACCGCGCAAGCCGGGGTCCGCGCGACGATCCCGATTTTCCAGGGGGGCTTGCCCGCGGCGCGCGAGCGCCAGGCCCAGGCCCGCGCCGCCGCGACGTACGAGACCGAGATCGCGGTCGAGCGCGACGTCATCGCGCAAGTGCGCAGCGCCTATTCGTCGTGGCAGGCGGCCAACGAGATCATCACTACCAACCAGACCGCGGTCGAGGCCGCCGAGCTCAGCCTCGAGGGCGTGCGTGCCGAGAACTCGGTCGGCAACCGCACGATCCTCAACATCCTCGACGCCGAGCAGGAGCTGCTCCGCGCGCAAGTCCAGCAGGTCACCGCGCGGCGCAACGCCTATGTCGCCGGGTTCTCGCTGCTCGCCGCGATGGGCCGCGCCGAAGCCGCCGACCTCGGGCTCGATGGCGGCGCGCTGTACGACCCCGAGGTCAACTACAAGCGCGTCCGCGGCAAGATCTGGGACTGGGCCAAGGACAAGGACCCGCGCCCCCAATCGACCCGCACCGTTGACACTTCCGCGCAGGATGCGACTATTCCCGAACAATGAATCGGACGCAGGCGGACAGGCAGGGGACCATGAACGTGCGGCAGGCGGGCGAACCTTCGGTCGAGGAAATCCTCGAATCGATCAAGAAAGTGATCGCGCGCGACAATCGCGCCGAGGCCGAGCAGGTCCGCCGTCGCCGCGAGGAGGACGGGATCGTGACCACGCGCAGCTACACCGGCGACGAGGCTCCCGAGGATCGCGCGCCCGCATTTCCTCCGGCATTTCCCGGCCCAAATGCTGACGACGAGCCCGCCCCGGTGCTCGAGCTGACCGACGCCGAGATGGCCCCGATGACCGATGATGACGACGATGCCGAAGGATACGATCCCGCCCACCAGACCATCGAAGCGTACCCGTCCGCGGCGAGCGACGCCGACGAGCCGCTGGTCGCCGAAACCGCGCGCGCCTCGATGGCCGAATCGCTGTCGGCGCTGGCGATGCTCGCCGAGCCGGGCGCGCGGCCGCAGATCGTCCGTTCGGGCGAAACCTCGCTCGAGGGACTGACCCGCGACCTGCTGCGGCCAATGCTGGCCGAATGGCTCGAACGCAATCTGCCGCCGATGGTCGAGAAGCTGGTCACCGCCGAGATCTCGCGAATCGCCGGCAAGCGCGGCTGAACCGCTGGAAAATTCCCCCGAGAAGATCGAACTCGCCCGCGTCGTCCTCGACAACCTCGGCGGCTTCGCCACTCGCCGCCACATCTTCCTGTGCTGTGACCAGACCAAGCCCAAGTGTTGCACCACCGAGCGCGGCCTCGCGGCGTGGGACTTCCTCAAAACGCGGCTGCGCGAGCTCGGCTTGTCCGAGAAGGGCGGGATCCAGCGGACCAAGGCCAACTGCCTGCGCGTGTGCGAGGCGGGACCGATCGCGGTCGTCTGGCCCGACGGCGTCTGGTACCACTCGTGCGACGCGCCGGTGCTCGAGCGGATCATTGCCGAGCACCTGGTCGGCGGGGTGCCGGTCGAGGACTTCCGGCTGACCCCGCCCGAAGCTGCCTAGCGCTCGCGCTCGTCGTCGAGCGGGTCGACGATCGATTCGTCGTGACCGGTCCCGCTCGACAGGAACACCAGCCCCATCAGCGCGGCCATCAGCATCATCGCCGCGCCGATCCCGAGCGCCGCGGCGATGAACAAGTGGATCGAGACGAACCCTTCGCTGCGGTAAAGCACGACGAGGCTGATCGCGACGACCACCGCGGTCACCGCGCCCATCAGCTTCATCAGCCGCTTGTAGCGCGCCCAGGCGAAACGCGAGCGGTCGGGATCGTCGAGCGGGGAGCGCGGAACCATGCCCGTCCCTTGGTCCCCCCGCGGTGCGCTGGCAAGGTTCGCGGGTTCGTGGCATAACCGGGTTTCAGCGAGAGGAGGCGGCGATGACGATAGCCAGGCTGATCGCGGGGCGCAGCGGCGACGTGTGGTCGTGCGACGCCGCGGACAGCGTCGCCGACGCGGTGGCGATGCTCGCGACCAAGCGGATCGGCGCGCTGCCGGTGCGCGACGGCGACAGCGGAGTCGTCGGCATCTTCTCCGAACGAGACGTGCTCTACT
>DATLDS010000147.1:0-7423 GCA_035525735.1 Novosphingobium sp. | reverse complement strand
CGCTCAGCTGGCCGGCTGGGCGCGCGTCGTTCGCTAGCGCGCCGGCTTCACCGGCACGGATAGGTCTTCGCGAAATAGTCGGCGATGGCGGTCTTCATCGTCGTCCGCGCGCGTTCTGCCGGAGTGTACGTGCGCAGGTGGGTGAGAATCTGGTTCGAATTGACCGAGCCGCCTCGCGGCGGGCAGCTGTGCGGCGGGCGCCCCGCGGCCTTGTCGGCTTGCAAGCGTTCGCGATAGGCCTGGCCCGCGGCCATCCCCTCGGCCTTGAGCTTGCCGATGTCGCCCGAGAGCAGCGCCAGCGGGCCCCTGGCCTTGAGCGCGTCGGCCTTGGCGAGGAATGTCGCCGCGCTCATGTCGCCGGGAGCGGCCATCAGAGGCGTCGCTAAAGTTGCTGCGGCGAGCGCGACGTAAACCCATGACTTTCGCATTGCGGCGCGCTCCCCGACCCCGTTCCGGCGGGGTGATGCAGGTCCGCGGATTTCGCGCAGATGAACCGCCGCCCGAGCGGTTCGGCGCATGATTGGCCTTTGCCACAAATCTCCGTAAAATGGCCTGAGCAAGGGGATGGGGCGATGAGCGAGATCGTGACCGCCGTCGGCGATCTCACCCATGCGGGCCTCGTCGCCCGGGCGGTCGAGCCGGCGCACGGCGAAGCCGACGGCACCGGGCACACCGCCGAGGCCGCTTGCCTCAATTGCGGAACCGCGCTGGTCGGCCCGCATTGTCACCAATGCGGGCAGGCGGCGCACGTTCACCGCACGCTCGGCGCGTTCTTTCACGATCTGCTCCACGGGGCCTTCCATTTCGAGGGCAAGGTCTGGCGAACGCTGCCCTTGCTCCTGTTGCGACCCGGCAGGCTCACTCGCGAATACATCGATGGCCGGCGCGCGAGCTACGTCTCGCCGATCGCGCTGTTCCTGTTCGCGGTGTTCCTGATGTTCGCCGCAGCCGGCCTGGGCGGGCCCCCGATCGTCGCCGACAAGACCGACATAGGCTTTGCGAAAAGCGTGACCGATGGCGAGGCGGCGCTGGCCCGGCTCGAGCGCGCCCGGCTCGGCGCGACCGCGGCGGGCCGGCCGACCGCGCCGCTCGACGCGCAAATCCGCGCGAAACGCGAAGAGCTCGCGCTGGTCCGCTCGGTCGCCGCGAACGGTGTGTTGAGCGGAAGCGCGATACGGCTGTCCGACGATGTCCCGCCCGCGATCGGCAAGGCGCTGCGCCACGCCGCCGCCAATCCCGAGCTGTTCCTCTTCAAGCTCAAAAACAGCGCCTACAAGTTTAGCTGGGCGCTGATCCCGCTGTCGGTCCCGTTCGTGTGGCTACTGTTTCCCTTCAGCCGCCGCTTCGGGGTCTACGACCATACGGTGTTCGTGACCTATTCGCTTACCTTCATGAGCCTGCTGGTCAGCCTCGGCATGATCGCCGCAAGTGCGGAGTTGCCGGGTATGATCCCGATCCTGTTGTTGCTGCCCGCGGCGCACATGTTCGTGCACTTGCGCGGTGCTTATGGCCTCGGCTTAGGCGGCGCGGCGTGGCGCACGGCGGCGTTGGCGTTGTTCGCGGCGGTCGCGCTGAGCCTGTTCGCCTCCGCGCTGATCGCGCTCGGCATCTTCGAATAAGGCCGTCGGGCGCGCGCGCTCAGGCGCCTTGCGGCGCCGTCTCGCCAGCCCCGCCGAAGCGCTTGCCCGCCCGGGGAATCGCCGAGCCCGCGGTCGCCGCGGGGCGCGCCGGTCCGCTTGGGCTCTCGGGCCGGTCGATCTTGCCGCTTGCGAGCAGCGGCTTGATCTCGTCGCCGGTCAGCGTCTCGTACTCGAGCAGCGCCTGCGCGAGGAGGTGGAGCTGGTCCTCGCGGGTCTTGAGGATCTCGCTCGCCTTGGCGTGCGCGCCGTCGACCAGCCCGCGGATTTCCTTGTCGATCAGCTTGCTGGTCTCGTCCGACATCATCACCCGCTGGTTGGCGCCGTAGCCGAGGTAGCCTTCGCCCTGCTCCTCGTACTGGAGCGGGCCGAGCGCGTCGGACATGCCCCACTTGGTGACCATGTTGCGCGCCAGCCCCGTGGCGTACTGGATGTCCGACGACGCGCCGCTGCTGACCTTGTCGTGGCCGAAGATGATCTCCTCGGCGACGCGGCCGCCCATGCTGACCGACAGGTTGGCGTGCATCTTGTCGCGGTGGTACGAATAGCTGTCGCGCTCGGGCAGGCGCATGACCATGCCCAGCGCGCGCCCGCGCGGGATGATCGTCGCCTTGTGGATCGGGTCGCTCGCCGGCTCGTGGACCGAGACGATGGCGTGCCCCGCCTCGTGGTAGGCGGTCATCTTCTTCTCGTCCTCTGTCATCACCATCGAGCGCCGCTCGGCGCCCATCATGACCTTGTCCTTGGCGTCCTCGAACTCCTGCATCGCGACCAGGCGCTTGTTGCGCCGCGCCGCGAGCAAGGCGGCCTCATTGACCAGGTTGGCGAGGTCGGCGCCCGAGAACCCCGGGGTGCCGCGCGCGATCGTGCGCGGGTTGACGTCGGGGGCGAGGGGGACCTTCTTCATGTGCACGCCGAGGATCTTCTCACGCCCCTCGATGTCGGGGATCGGCACCACCACCTGGCGGTCGAACCGGCCCGGGCGGAGCAGCGCCGGGTCGAGCACATCGGGCCGGTTGGTCGCGGCGATGATGATGATGCCCTCGTTGGCCTCGAACCCATCCATCTCGACCAGCAACTGGTTGAGCGTCTGCTCGCGCTCGTCGTTCGAATTGCCGAGGCCGTGGCCGCGATGGCGCCCGACCGCGTCGATCTCGTCGATGAAGACGATGCACGGCGCGTTCTTCTTGGCCTGCTCGAACATGTCGCGGACACGGCTCGCGCCCACGCCGACGAACATCTCGACGAAGTCCGAGCCCGAAATGGTGAAGAACGGCACGCCCGCCTCGCCGGCAATCGCGCGGGCGAGCAGGGTCTTGCCGGTGCCGGGCGAGCCGACCAGCAACGCGCCCTTGGGAATCTGCCCGCCGAGCTTGGAGAAGCGCTGTGGATCGCGGAGGAACTCGACGATCTCCTCGAGCTCCTCACGCGCTTCGTCGATCCCCGCGACGTCCTGGAAGGTCACCCGGCCCTGGCGCTCGGTGAGCAGCTTGGCCTTGGACTTGCCGAAGCCCATCGCCCCCGATCCGCCGCCCTTCTGGACCTGCCGCATCGCGAAGAACGCGACGCCGAGGATCAGCAGGAACGGCAGCGACTGGACGAGGATGTAGAGCAGCAGGTTGGGCTCGTCCTGCGCGCGGCCGGCGTACTTGACCCCGTTGTCGTCGAGCAGCTTGGTCAGCGAAGTGTCCCCCGCGACGGGGACGGTGGTGAACGTTTCGCTGTTCTTGAGCGTGCCGGTGATGCGGTCGGGGGCGATCGAGACCTCGCGGACCGAGCCCTCGGCGACCTTGGCGCGGAAATCGGAGTAGCGCAGGTTGCTCCCCGCCGCCTCGCTGCGCGGGCCGAACATCGAGACCACCAGGAGCAGCGCGAGAAAGATCCCGCCCCACACCATCAGGCTCTTGAGCCAGGGGTTGCCGCCGGGAGGCTGGTCTTCGTTCATGATCGGTCCGTTCGTCGGTGGTTGCGCCAATATGGGGTAGCAGCGGTGAATGGCAATATAACGGCGGCCGCGATTAGCTCCGGCGGGGTGGGGCCGGGGCGAAGCGCCACGAACGGTCCATTCCGTCGGCGCGCACCCCGGCGAGCGTCGCGACCCCGCCGCGTTCGAGCGTGTCAAGCAGCCGCGCGACCTCGCCGCCGCGCGGGATGCCTTCGCGGCCGAGCTGAGCGACGATCCGTTCGATCACCCGCAGGCGGATCGCGCGAGGAGCGGCGGGATCGTATGCCAGGCCGGCGTCCGCGTGCGACACATGCGTGTTCCATTCCTGTTCAGCCGTCCAATCGAGCGCTTCGTCAGCATCAGCGCAGTGCGCGGCAGCCGCGGCGAGCGACGGTGGGTCGAGCCATGGCGCGGAGGCCATCGCGTCGCGGAGGCGCGCCCGGTCGAACCGCGGGTCGGAGTTCGACGGGTCGCTCACCGGCGCGAGCCCGGCGGCGGCGACGATCGCCTCGAGCTCGGCCTTGCGCCAGCCGAGCAGCGGACGGATCAGCCGGAGGCGCGGATGGCCGGGCAGCGGCGCGTCGGCGCGCATCGCGGCGAGCCCGCGCACCCCCGCCCCGCGGTTGAGCCGCATCAGCAGCGTCTCGGCCTGGTCGTCGAGATGATGCGCGGTGACGACGGCGGCGAGGCCGCGCGCCTCGGCCCATTCGCCGAGCGCCGCATAGCGCGCCGCGCGCGCGTTGGCCTGGAGATTGCCCGTTGCCGCCACCTCGGGCCGCAGCGTCGCGTGCGCGATCCCGCGCTCGGCGCAGATCTTGGCGACCGCCGCCGCCTCGCCGGCGCTCTCGGGACGGAGGCCGTGATCCACCGTCGCGACCTCGAACCGGCCGGGAAACGCCTCATGCGCGAGCAGGAGCAGCGCCAGGCTGTCCGGCCCGCCCGATACCGCGAGGCCCGCGCGCGCATCGCCGGGCCACAGCGCGGCGGCGTCGGCGGCGAAGCGGGCTAGGGGGCGCGCCGCCTTATCAATTGCACTTCACCGCCGCCTTGGCCGCGCCGTACTGGCTCGCCAGCCGCCCCGCGGCCTCGGCGGCATAGACGTCGCCGAATTCCTGGAGCGCGACGCACGCGCGCTGCGTTTCCTTGAGCCGGGTCATCGCCACGCCGAGGTAGAGCAGGCTGTCCGCGGCGCGGTCCCCCGCCTTGTTCGCCTGGTAGTTCTGGAGGAACGCCTGCGCCGCCATCCCCGGCTTGCCGTCGTCGAGATAGGCGCGGCCGAGCAGGTTGCGCGCATAGCTCACCCGCGCGTGCCTGGGATACTTGTCGACCGTGGCCTTGAGCTGCTGCTGCGCTTCGGGGAAGAACTTCGCCTCCCACAAGCGGTAGCCGTAGAGGTAGTCGTCTTCGCCCTTGTCCGCGCTGGCGGGCTTCTCGATCGCGGCGACCGCGGCGATCCGCTCCGAAGACGGATTGGCGGCCGACGGTTTGGCGGCGGCCGTCGTCGTCATCGCGGCGGCGTTGGCATTGACCGTGCCGGTGATCGAGCGCGACGGGGTCGCGGGGGTAAGCGGCTCCACCCCGGCGGGCGCCGGCTGCGCCGAAACCGCGGCGTTGCCGGCCTCGAGCGCGGTCAGCCGCGCCTCGAGCTTGCTCATGCGATTGGCGTTCTCTTCGTTCTGTGCGGTGGCGCGCGCCAGCGCCGCCTCGACCGTGTCGAGCCGCGCCAGCAGGTCGGTCACCGCGCCGCCGGTCGGCACGGAAGGGTTCGCGACCGCCGCGTTGGGCTGGGCGATCTCGGGCTCGAAATACTTGACCGCGCCGTCGGGGAAAACCTTGCGCTGGAGAGCCCGGACTTCGGCTTCGATCTTCTTGATCCGCGCGTCGGGCGTAGGCGCGGCGCGGTCCTGCGCCGCGACCGGCGCCGAAAGCGTCGCCGCGGCGAGCGCCAGCGCGATGGCGCCGCGCATCGTCAGGCGATTGCGCCTTGTGCTCATTGTCGTCAGCCTCCCGTCACCAAGCCCCGCGTCACCGGTCTAACCGGTGGCGAAGTGACTGTCACGCATCGGCGGCCGGCGGGGAAAAGGGCTCGACGATCGGCTCGAGCTTTTCGGGGATCGGCGAAGGCAGCGCCTGCGTCGGCGCCGGCGCAGCGGTGGGCGCACGCGATGACGGCGCGACACCGCGCGGCGCGGTCGAGGGCGCGGCCGCCGGCTCGAGCGGGGCGGGGCTCGCCGTTAGCGCCGCGCTTTCCGCGGTCGGGCTGACCAGCGCCGCCGGAGTCAGCTCGGGGGTCGACGAAGCCGCCACCTGTTCGCGCACCGCGGGCAAATCGACCGCGGGGACGAAGTAGCTGCGCCAGAACACCGCGACCGCCGCGACCAGCGCCACCGCCAGCGCGCCAGCGATCCAGGCGAGCCGGCGCGAAGGGATCTTCGCCGGGTCCTCAATGTCCATTTGATGCGCCGGGCGGGGCGCGCCCGGGCTCTCGTGCTCGGTCAGCTCGCGGCGGACTTCGGCGGCGATCTCGGCGGCGTCGAGCCCGACCGCGCCGGCATAGCTGCGGGCGAAGCCGACCGCATAGATCCGCGCGGGGAGCGCGGAGAAATCGCTGCCCTCGACCGCTTCGAGATGCCGTTCGTTGATCTTGGTCCGCAGCGACAGCTCGGTGCGGTTCATCCCCGCGCGCTCGCGCGCCGCGCGCAACCGCTCTCCGGCGCGGGCGAAGCGCTCGGCCTCGTCCGGCGTATCGACTTCCACTCTATCCAATTGCAACGCGTCCGCTTCCGCCACGACCCGATCCCCGCCCCACTTGTTTTTTTGACGATCCCCGCGCCCCACAGGCGCGGTTCGTCGTTTATAGTCAACGGCTTTGCGCTGGCCCGCCCACCCTTGAGGGACGAACCGTGGCGTAACATGGATTAATCGACTTCGATCCCCCGTTCGCTCGCCCAATTCTGCAGCGCGGCGCGCATATCGGGCGGGGGGGCGGCGAGCCATTCGGCCATCTGCGCGCGAATCTCGGCCGCGTCGGTCGAGCGGATCAGTTCCTTGACCGGGCCGATCGCGGCGGGGGTGATCGACAGCCGCGAGATGCCAAGACCGATCAACGCGAGCGCCTCGAGCCGCCGCCCGCCCATCTCGCCGCACACGGTGACGTCGACCGGCGCGTCGCCGATCGAGGTCACCACGCGCCGCAGGAAGCGCAGGATCGCCGGGCTCAGCCAGTCGTAGCGCTCGGCCAGCTTGGGATTGGCGCGGTCGGCGGCGAACAGGAACTGGGTGAGGTCGTTAGTTCCGATCGACAGGAACGACAGCTTGGGGGCGAGGATGTCGAGGCACTCGGCGAGCGCGGGCACCTCGAGCATCGCGCCATAGCGGATCGCCTCGGGCAACAGCTTCTTCTGCTTGCGGAGGAACTCGACCTGGCGGTCGAACACTGTCTTGGCCGCGTCGAACTCCCACACTTCGGAGACCATCGGAAACATCACGTTGAGCGTGCGCCCCGCCGCCGCCTCGACCAGCGCGCGCGCCTGGACCTTGAGCAGCCCGTCGCGCTCGAGCGCCACGCGCAGCGCGCGCCAGCCCATCGCCGGGTTCTCTTCGCTCTCGCCGTCGTTGTGGCGCAAGTACGGGAGCACCTTGTCGCCGCCGATGTCGACCGTGCGGAAAACCACCGGGCGCTCGCCCGCGGCCTCGAGCACGTCCTTGTACAGCCGGGTCTGACGCTCGCGCTGCGGCAGCGTCGCCGAGACGAGGAACTGGAACTCGGTGCGGAACAGCCCGATCCCGTCGGCGCCCGTCAAGTTGAGCAGCGCGATGTCGTCGCGCAGCCCGGCGTTCA
>DATLDS010000142.1:0-8384 GCA_035525735.1 Novosphingobium sp. | reverse complement strand
GAGACACGCCGGGCCAACGTGTCTCGACTTCGCTCGACACGAACGGAGAATTGGAAGCTGAGAAGCAGAATTTACTTTCCTACACTCCCGAGCCTGCCGAAAGCGCGCTGATCGAGGCGCTCGACGCTGCCGAGCCCAAGGCGCGCGAGGCCGTCGCCGCCGAGGATTTCGCCGGCGCGATGAGCGCGCTCGCTTCGCTCAGGGGCCCGATCGATGCGTTCTTCGATGCCGTCACCGTCAACGACCCCGACCCCGCCAAGCGCGCCGCGCGCCTCGCGCTGCTCGACCGGTTCCGCGCCGCGGTCCACCAGGTCGCCGACTTCTCGAAGATCGAAGGGTGACGCGGGTTTACACAAGGTGACACGCGCCCCTTGGACCGTGTCAACTGTGTCAACCTCGTCAGGAAAACCGCTGAGCCGATGAACCCCAACGTCTATCCTTTCGGCGGCTCCGCCATGTCGGGCGACCCGCGCGCCCGCGACAAGACGGTCGTCGGCGGCAAGGGCGCCAACCTCGCCGAGATGGCGGGGATCGGCCTGCCGGTGCCCCCGGGGTTCTCGATCACCACCGAGGTTTGCGCCGCCTACAACGCCAGTCACACTTTCGACGAGGCCTTGCGCGCCGAGGTCGCCGCGGGAATCGCCCACATCGAGGCCGCGACCGGCAAGCGCTTCGGCGACGCGGCCGATCCGCTGCTCGTCTCGGTCCGCTCAGGCGCGCGGGTGTCGATGCCGGGGATGATGGACACCGTGCTCAACCTCGGGCTGAATGACGCCACGGTCGAGGGGCTCGCCGCCGCCTCGGGCGATGCGCGCTTCGCCTGGGATTCGTACCGCCGCTTCGTCCAGATGTACTCCGACGTGGTGCTCGGTCTCGACCACTACCGGTTCGAGGACGCGCTCGAAATCGCCAAGGAAGACAACGGTTTCTTCAACGATACCGAGATGCAGGCCGAGCATTGGCGGGCGCTCGTCGGCGAGTACAAGGCGATCGTCGCCGAGGAGCTCGGCCGCGAGTTCCCGCAGGATGTCCACGAGCAGCTATGGGGCGCGATCGCCGCGGTGTTCGAGAGCTGGGATTCGGAGCGCGCCAAGGTCTATCGCCGGCTCAACGCGATCCCCGGCGACTGGGGCACCGCGGTCAACGTCCAGGCGATGGTCTTCGGCAACATGGGCGAGACCAGCGCCACCGGCGTCGCCTTCACCCGCGATCCCGCGACCGGCGAGAAGGCGTGGTACGGCGAGTGGCTGGTCAACGCGCAAGGGGAAGACGTCGTCGCGGGCATCCGCACCCCGCAATATTTGACCCGATCTGCGCGCGAGAAGGCGGGGGCCAAGCCGCTGTCGATGGAAGAGGCGATGCCCGAGGCGTTCGCCGAGCTCGGCCGGGTGTTCGACCTGCTCGAGGCGCATTACCGCGACATGCAGGACATCGAGTTCACCGTCGAGCGCGGGCATTTGTGGATGCTCCAGACCCGCAGCGGCAAACGCACCGCCAAGGCCGCGCTGACGATGGCCGTCGAGATGGCGGGCGAGGGCCTGATCAGCCGCGACGAGGCGATCGCCCGCGTCGATCCGATGGCGCTCGACCAGTTGCTTCACCCGACGCTCGATCCCGCCGCGAAACGCGACGTGCTCACCCGCGGGCTCCCCGCGAGCCCCGGCGCGGCTTCGGGCGCGGTGGTGTTCGACGCCGACGCCGCCGAGCGCCGCGCCGCGATCGGCGAGGCGGTGATCCTCGTCCGCGTCGAAACGTCGCCCGAGGACATCCACGGGATGCACGCCGCCAAGGGCATCCTCACCGCGCGCGGCGGCATGACGTCACACGCCGCGGTCGTCGCCCGCGGAATGGGCCGCCCGTGCGTCTCGGGCGCGTCGGCGCTGTCGATCGACATGACCCGGCGCGTGGCGAAGATCGCCGGGCGCGAGCTGGCCGAAGGCGAGGTGATCACGCTCGACGGGTCGAGCGGCGAGGTCATGGCTGGCGAGGTCGCGACGATCGAGCCCGAGCTGGTCGGCGATTTCGGTGTGCTGATGGGCTGGGCCGACGCGGTGCGGCGGATGAAGGTCCGCGCCAACGCCGAGACCCCCGCCGACTGCCGCACCGCGCGCCAGTTCGGCGCCGAGGGCATCGGATTGTGCCGTACCGAGCACATGTTCTTCGACGCCGCGCGGATCAGCGCGGTGCGACAGATGATCCTGGCGGAAGACGAGGCCGGGCGCCGCGCCGCGCTGACCAAGCTCCTTCCCGAGCAGCGCGGCGACTTCGCGGGCATCTTCCGCGAGATGGCCGGGCTGCCGGTGACGATCCGCCTGCTCGACCCGCCGCTCCACGAGTTCCTGCCACAGGGCGACGCAGAGTTCGCCGAGCTCGCCACGGCGACCGGGTTCGGGGTCGACCACCTCAGGCGCCGAGCCGCCGAGCTCCACGAGTTCAACCCGATGCTCGGACACCGCGGCTGCCGGCTGGGGATCACTTATCCCGAGATCTACGAGATGCAGGTCCGCGCGATCTTCGAGGCGGCGCTCGACGTGGCGGGGGAAGGCCCGGATTCGCTTGGTGCGCCGCTCCCCGAAGTGATGATCCCGCTGGTCGCCACCGCGCGCGAGCTCAAGATCATGCGCGCGCTGGTCGAGCGCGTCGCCGAGCAGGTCTTCGCCGAGCGCGGGAGCCGGATCGCCTACCTCACCGGCACGATGATCGAGCTGCCCCGCGCCGCGCTGATGGCCGACCGGATCGCCGCCGAGGCCGAGTTCTTCTCGTTTGGCACCAATGACCTGACGCAGACCACGCTGGGCCTGTCGCGCGACGATTCGGCGCGGTTCCTCGGCGCGTACGTCGAGCAGGGCATTTTCGCGCGCGATCCGTTCGTGACGCTCGACATCGACGGGGTCGGCCAGCTCGTCGCGCTCGCTGCCGAGCGCGGGCGCGCGGCGCGGCCCGGCCTCAAGCTCGGCATCTGCGGCGAGCACGGCGGCGATCCGGCGAGCATCGCGTTCTGCGAAGGCCTGAAGCTCGATTACGTCAGCGCATCGCCGTATCGCGTCCCGATCGCGCGGCTGGCGGCGGCGCAAGCCGCGCTCGCGAAATAGAAAGTTCGCGGCCGATCAGAATTTCTGCAATCGCGCACCGGGCAAGACAGGCTATCCGGCCCCTCCAATGACCACGACCGAACCCGTCACGCTCACGCACCTCCAGCGGCTCGAGGCCGAGGCGATCCACATCATGCGCGAGGTGGTGGCCGAGGCGACACGCCCGGTGATGCTGTACAGCGTCGGCAAGGACTCGGCGGTGATGCTCCACCTCGCGCGCAAGGCGTTCTTCCCCAGCCCGCCGCCGTTCCCGCTGCTCCACGTCGACACCACCTGGAAGTTCCGCGCGATGTACGAGCTGCGCGACCGGATGGCGGCGGAATCGGACATGGAGCTGCTCGTCCACCGCAACCCCGAGGCCGAGGCGCGCGGGATCAACCCGTTCGATCACGGCGTGCTGCACACCGATCTGTGGAAGACCGAGGGACTCAAGCAGGCGCTCGACCAGCACGGCTTCGACGCCGCGTTCGGCGGCGCGCGGCGCGACGAGGAGAAGAGCCGCGCCAAGGAGCGGATCTTCAGCTTCCGCACCGCGTCGCACGGCTGGGACCCCAAGAACCAGCGGCCCGAGCTGTGGAACCTCTACAACGCGCGGCGCAACAAGGGCGAAAGCATCCGCGTGTTCCCGATCTCGAACTGGACCGAGCTCGACGTCTGGCAATACATCATGGCCGAGGGCATCCCGATCGTCCCGCTCTATTTCGCCGCGCCGCGCCCGACGGTGACGCGCGACGGGCTGCTGCTGATGGTCGACGACGAGCGCTTTCGCCTGCACCCGGGCGAAGTTCCGGTCGAGCGCTCGATCCGCTTCCGCACGCTCGGCTGCTATCCGCTGACCGGCGCGATCGAGAGCGAAGCGGCGACGCTGAGCGAGGTCGTCCAGGAAATGCTGCTGACCACCACGAGCGAGCGCCAGGGCCGCGCGATCGACAAGGACGCGGGCGGCGCGGGGATGGAAGTGAAGAAGCAGCAGGGCTATTTCTGATGGCTGACGGTCCCGCCTACCAGACCGACGCTCTGATCGCCGAGGACATCGACGCCTACCTCGCCTCGCACCAGCGCAAAACGATGCTGCGGTTCATTACATGCGGCTCGGTCGACGACGGAAAATCCACGCTTATCGGGCGCTTGCTGTACGATTCGAAGATGATCTTCGAAGACCAGCTGGCCGCGCTCGAGGCCGACAGCAAGCGCGTCGGCACGCAAGGCCAGGCGATCGACTTCGCGCTGCTGGTCGACGGGCTCGCCGCCGAGCGCGAGCAGGGCATCACGATCGACGTCGCCTATCGCTTCTTCGCCACCGAGAAACGCAAGTTCATCGTCGCCGACACGCCGGGGCACGAGCAGTACACGCGCAACATGGTCACCGGCGCCTCGACCGCCGACCTCGCGGTGATCCTGGTCGACGCGCGCAAGGGCGTACTCACGCAGACCCGGAGGCACAGCTTCCTCGCGCACCTGATCGGCATCCGCCACGTGGTGCTGGCGGTGAACAAGATGGACCTCGTCGGCTACAACCAGGCAACGTTCGAGGCGATCGTCGCCGATTACCGCGGCTTCGCCGACGAGATCGGGATCGCCGGCTTCGTCGCGATGCCGATCTCGGGGTTCGAGGGCGACAACGTCGCCGCGCGCTCGCCGGCGATGCCGTGGTATTCGGGGCCGACGCTGATTGAGCACCTCGAGACGGTCGAGGTCGATGCCGCGCTCAACCGCGCCGGCGCTTTCCGGATGCCCGTCCAGTGGGTCAACCGGCCGAACCTCGATTTCCGCGGCTTTGCGGGCCTCATCGCCGCGGGATCGATCGCGCGAGGTGAGGCGGTGCGCGTGCTGCCTTCGGGCAAGACCAGCACGGTCGACCGGATCGTCACGTTCGACGGCGATCTCGATCGCGCCGTCGCCGGCCAGTCGGTCACGCTGACGCTGGCCGACGAGATCGATTGCAGCCGCGGCGACGTGATCGCCGCTGAAGCGCCGCCGCAAGTCTCCGACCAGTTCGAGGCGACGCTGGTGTGGATGGCCGACGACGCGCTGATCCCCGGCCGCGGCTACTGGCTCAAGCTGGCGACGCAGACCGTCTCGGCGACCGTCCAGGCGCCCAAGTACACGATCAACGTCAACACGCTCGAGCACATGGCGTGCAAGACGCTCGAGCTCAACGCGATCGGCGTCGCCGAGCTCGCCACCGACAAGCCGCTCGTGTTCGAGCCTTACGCGGATAGCCGGACGCTGGGCGGGTTCATCCTGATCGACAAGCTGACCAATGCCACGGTCGCCGCCGGGATGCTCCATTTCGCGCTGCGCCGCGCGCAGAACGTCCACTGGCAGGCGCTCGACGTCAGCCGCGAGGCGCACGCCCGGCTCAAGAACCAGCGCCCCGCGGTGCTGTGGTTCACCGGGCTTTCTGGCTCGGGCAAGTCGACGATCGCCAACCTCGTCGAGAAAAAGCTCCACGCGCTCGGCCACCACACGTTCCTGCTTGACGGCGACAACGTCCGCCACGGGCTCAATCGCGATCTCGGCTTTACCGAGAGCGACCGGATCGAGAACATCCGCCGCATCGCCGAAGTCGCCAAGCTGATGGCCGACGCCGGGCTGATCGTGCTCACCGCGTTCATCAGCCCGTTCCGCGCCGAGCGCGAGCTGGCGCGCGGGCTGCTGCCCGACAGCGAATTCATCGAGATCTTCGTCGACACGCCGCTGGCCGAGGCCGAGAGGCGCGACGTGAAGGGCTTGTACAAGAAGGCCCGCGCCGGCGAGCTGGCCAACTTCACCGGGATAGACAGTCCTTACGAGGCTCCCGAAAGCCCCGAGATGCGGATCGACACGCTCGCCGAAACGCCCGAGCAGGCCGCCGAACGGATCGTCGAGCGCGTCGCCGGGGTGTGGAGCCCGACGCTGTGAGCGGCCCAAATAACGGGAGCGAGACCGACGCCGCGCTCGCCGCGCGGCTGGCGCAGGCGGCGGGCGAATTGCTTACCGCGCTGCGCGACGAGACGACGTTCGAGAGGCCCGCGCTCGGCGCCGAGGGCGACCGCCGCGCCAACGCGCTGATCCTCGAAGGTTTGCGTTCCGCGCGTCCGGACGATGCAATTCTCTCCGAAGAAAGCCGCGACGACAAGGCGCGGCTGGACCGCTCGCGGGTGTGGATCGTCGATCCGCTCGACGGCACGCGCGAGTACCGCGAAGGGCGCGGCGACTGGGCGGTTCACGTCGCGCTGGCGGTCGACGGCGCGGCTGTGGCGGGCGCGGTTGCGCTGCCTCCTCTGGGCCTGGTGCTGCGGTCCGATCAGCCGACGGTGCCCGTTGCCGCGCAAGACCCGCCGCGGATGGTGGTGAGCCGCACGCGCCCTCCGATCGAGGCCGACCGGGTCGCCGAGGCGATCGGCGCGGTGCGGATCGAGATGGGCTCGGCCGGGGCCAAGGCGATGGCGGTGGTGCGCGGCGAGGCCGAGATCTACCTCCACGCCGGCGGCCAGCACGAATGGGACAATTGCGCACCGGTCGCGGTCGCCAAAGCGCACGGCCTCCATTGCAGCCGGATCGACGGCGGCGCGCTCGTCTACAACAACGACGATACCTCGATTCCCGACCTGCTGATCTGCCGGCGAGAGTGGGCGGCGCGGGTGATCGCGGCCCTCTAAAGCCCCAATAACCGCGTAATTCCGCCGAGCAGGTCACGGGTGAACGCCTGCGCCACCTTGGCCTCGGCCACGATGTTGAAGCCGTGGATCGCGCCGGGATAGCTGTGGAGCTCGACCGGGACCCCCGCCGCAACCAGACGGCGGGCGTAGTCGAGGTCCTCGTCGAAGAACAAGTCGAGGCTGCCGGTGAGGATCAGCGCGGGCGGCAGGCCGGTCAGATCGTCGGCAAGGCTCGGCGAGAACCACCCTTTGCGCGGGTCGCCGTCGTCGGCGGTGTAGTCGCCCTTGAGGCAGCCCCAGCCGAACTGGTTGGAGGCGCGGGTCCACACGAACTCGCCGGTCGCCGGGTTGCGCCAGCGGCAATCGTCGCCGCCGGTGCGGCAATCGAGCATCGGATAGACCAGCACTTGCGCGGCGAGACGGGGACCTCCGATGTCGCGCGCCATCTGCGCGGTGGCGGCCGCGAGCCCGCCGCCCGCGCTTTCGCCGATCACCGCGATCCGCGCGGGGTCGATGCCGAGCGCGGACGCTTCGTTGGCCAGCCAGTGCAGCGCAGCGAGGCAGTCCTCTTGCGGCGCGGGAAAAGGCGCTTCGGGGGCGAGCCGGTATTCGACCGAGGCGACCGGAATGCCGAGCGCCACGGCCATCCCCGACGGGCCGAACGCCATGTCCTTGGCCGTTCCGAGGATCATCCCGCCGCCGTGGATGTGCAGCAACACGGCGCGGCCGGTGGTCCCCGGCGCGGGGTCGTACCAATAGATGTCGAGCGGTCCGGCCGGTCCGTCGATCGTCTTGACCTCGGCCGCCAGCGGCGGCTCGCCGAGGAAGCGGAAGCGCTCGGCGGATTCGGCGCGGGCGAGCGGCAACGTCTCGCGGTCGAACTCGCGGAACGGCAGAGCCTCGATCACCGGCAGCAATTCGGGATCGACCAGATGGCGGGTGTCGATCGTCTCGGTCATCGTTGGTGCCCTCGTTGCCGGCAAAATGGTAGCCGAAGCGGCACGGCTGGCAAGCGCGGGCGCGAGCCGCTAACCCGGCGGCGTGACCAAGGCCGATCCCTACGACCTCGCCGTAATCGGCGGAGGCGTGAACGGCGCGGGGATCGCGCGCGACGCCGCGGGGCGCGGCGCCAAGGTGCTGTTGCTCGAGGCGGGCGATCTGGCGCAAGGCACCTCGTCGGCCTCGACCAAGCTGGTCCACGGCGGGCTGCGTTACCTCGAGCACTACGAGTTCAAGCTGGTGCGCGAGTCGCTGGTCGAGCGCGAGGTGCTGTGGGGCATCGCCCCGCACATCATTCGCCCGCTGCGCTTCGTGCTGCCGCACCAACCCGGGCTGCGCGCGCGCTGGTTGCTGCGGCTCGGGCTGCTGCTCTACGACCATATCGGCGGGCGCAAGCTGCTGCCCGCGGCGCGCGGGATCGATCTGCGCCGCCATCCGGCCGGCGCGCCGCTCAAGCCCGGACTGCGCCACGGGTTCGAATACAGCGACTGCTGGGTCAACGACGCGCGACTGGTGGTGCTCAACGCGCGCGACGCGGCCGATCGCGGGGCCGAGGTCCGCACCCGCTGCGCGCTGCGTTCGGGGACGCGGGAAGGCGGGGTATGGAGGCTCGAGACCGACCAGGGCGCGTTCGCGGCGCACGCGCTGG
>DATLDS010000140.1:0-8907 GCA_035525735.1 Novosphingobium sp. | reverse complement strand
TGTGCGCGGTGCCGGAGCATTGGAAGGTCGGCCAGGTCATCGATTACCTGCGCTCGACCGAAGACCTGCCGACCGACTTCTGGGAGGTGTTCGTGGTCAGCCCCGACGTGCTCGCGGAAATGAACGATTATGTCCGCGACGATCTGCTCGACGAGCTCGAGCCGCAGCAGGTGGCGGACATCGCCGGGCAGCTTGAGACGGACGACGCGGTCGCGCTGATCGAGGACCTCGACCGCGACGACCAGCAGGCGGTGCTTCGGGCAATGGATCCCGACGACCGCGCCGCGGTCGAGGAAGCGCTCGGTTTTCCGGAAGAATCCGCCGGCCGCTTGATGCAGCGCGACCTGTGCGCCGTGCCCGAGCATTGGAAGGTCGGCCAGGTCATCGATTATCTGCGCTCGACCGACGAGCTGCCGACCGACTTCTGGGAAGTGTTCGTGGTCTCGCCCGCCCACCACCCGGTCGGCACCTGCAAGCTGTCGACCATCCTGCGCTCGCCGCGCTCGATCATGGTCCGCGACATCATGATCGGCGAGCAGACGCTGATTCCGGTCGACATGGACCAGGAGGATGTCGCCCTCCGCTTCCAGAAATATGCGCTCGTCTCGGCGGCCGTCGTTGACAGCGCCCAGCGGCTGGTCGGCATGATCACCGTCGACGACATCGTCCACATCATCCAGGAAGAAGCCAGCGAGGACGTGCTGCTCCTTTCCGGCGTCGGCGACGAAGGCGACATCAACGAGCCGGTGGGCGAGGCCTACCTCGCCCGCGTCCGTTGGCTGGTCGCCAATCTGCTGACGGCGCTGGTCGCCGCCTTCGTCATCCGCCAGTTTGAACATTCGATCGAGCGGCTGGCGATCCTCGCCGTGCTGATGCCGATCGTCGCCGGGGTTGGGGGCAATGCCGGCACGCAGACGCTGGCGGTGACCGTTCGCGCCATCGCCACCAACCAGCTGACGCGCAGCAACACGCGCCGCATCCTGTGGCGCGAGATACGCGTCGCGCTGCTCAACGGGGGCACGGTGGCGGCGCTCATCGGGTTCGCCACCGCGCTCATCTTCTCGCCCTTGCTCGGCGCGGTGATCGCCGCGGCCGTGCTGATCAACATCATCGTCGCCGGATTGGCCGGGGTGGTGGTCCCCGTGCTGTTCGACCGGCTCGATCAGGACCCGGCGGTGGCGAGCAGCGTTTTCGTGACGATGATCACCGATTCGATGGGCTTCTTCGCGTTCCTCGGTCTGGCGGTGGCGAGCGGCCTGGTGAGCTGACCCATGCCGCTCCACCTGACCAAGGTCGCCTATCAGGCGCAGTCGCTCGAGGAGATGCATGGCTGGTTCGCGCAGCGCGGCGACACCGCGCGGCTGACCACGCGCTACCTGCCCAAGCGCCACGCCGAGCTGGTCGGCGGCTCGCTGTTCTGGATCTACAAGCACCAGCTCGTCGCGCGCTCGCCGATCCTCGGCTTCGAGGAGGCCGAGGGCGGGCGCACGCACATCGTGATCTCGACCCGGCTGATCGACGTCCTTCCCGTGCGGCGCCGCGCGCACCAGGGGTGGCGCTATCTCGACGACGCGGACGCGCCGCGCGACCTTGCCGCGGACGAGGACGCTGGCGAGATCATGCCGGGACGGCTGGCGGGCGAACTGGTCAAGCTCGGGCTGGTCTAGCGCGGAACGCTCTCGCCCCCGCGCCAAGGGACTCGTTTTTTTACTTTCCTATCTCGGCGCGCGTCGTCAGCCTGCCCGCGCTCTTTGCCATCGTCGGCTCCGGGCGGTCTCTTCCGTCCCATGTGTAACCTGTCGCCTCGACCGCGATTTCTCGACCTAACCATTTGGTTCGCAAGAGATTTGGTCAGGGTGACAGGTGGGTTACACCGTGTCGCCCCGTGTCACCCTGATCGCGGCGTCACCCGGCGGCGCGGGTCTCGCGCGCGACCACGCGGCGCAGCGCGTCGACGTACGTCGCGGGCTCCTGCGCGCCGGGGATCAGGTACTTGCCGTTGACGACCATCGCCGGCACGCCCGAGATGTTCATGTCCCACGCCTGCGCTTCCTCGGCGCGGACGAGCTCGGCCAGAACGGGATCGTCGAAGGCGATTTCGGCCTCGTGGCGCGGTAGGCCCACACCCTCATATATCTCGGCGAGGGCCGCGCGGTCGGACATGTCGCGGCGCTCCTGGAAATGCGCATCGAACAGCGCCAGCTTGAGCCGGGTCTGCGCCCCGGGGCCATGCGCGCGCAGCGCGTGCGTGAGTAGCTTGTGCAACAGGAAGCTGTTCCAGATGCGCGGTTTCGGCTCCTCGCCCTCACCCGAATAAGCGAATGAATAGCCCGCGCGCGCCGCGATCTCGCTCATCTGCGCGCGGCTCGTGGCGGCCTGCTCGGGGCTGCGGCCGTACTTGCGCTGGACGTGCTCGGCGCTGTCTTCGCCTTCGGGCGCCATGTCGGGATTGAGCTCGAACGGGCGCCAGCGGATCCCGGCGGCGATCTCGCCGTCCAGCTCGGTAAGCGCTGTCTGGAGCTGTTTGTAGCCGATAATGCACCATGGGCACATCACGTCGGACCAGATGTCGATCGAGACCGAAGTCGCGCTCATCGGTCGAGCCACCAGGTCACGAGGTGATGGGCGATCGCGAACGAGCGCGGGAAGATCAGCTCGGCGGTGCCCTCCGCTCCGGCGGCGCGCGCGGTCTCGAGCTCGGCGCGGCCGAACCAGCGCGCTTCCTCGATCTCGCTCGTGTCGATCGTCAGCGCCGGGTCGTCGGTGATCGAATGGCAGCCGATCATCAGCTGACTGGGAAACGGCCACGGCTGGCTGGCGATGTAGCTGACGTCGCGGACGCGCACGCCGGCTTCCTCGAACACTTCGCGCGCGACCGCTTCCTCGATGCTTTCGCCCGGCTCGACGAACCCGGCGAGCGCCGAGAAGATCCGCGGCGGAAACCGCGGCTGGCGCCCGAGCAAAAGGTGGTCGTCGTGCTCGACGAGCATGATCGTGACCGGATCGGTGCGCGGGAAGTGTTGCGCGCCGCAGCCACCGGTTTCTTGGGGGCAATCGCGCTGCCACCCGCCCTTGGCCACTTGCGTCGCGCCGCCGCAGCGCGCGCAGAAGCGATGCCGCGCGTGCCAGTCGACCAGGCTGCGCGCGCCGCCGTAAAGCGCCAGCTCGGCCGGCGACAGCACCTGCATCGCGTTCCAGATCGCCGGGTTGGCGTAAGCCGGACCGGTCTCGCCGTCGCGCGGCACCGCGGCGAACGAGGCCTTGCCTTCGAGCAGCCCAAGGAACACCAGCTCGGCGTCGTCGGCGGCATCGGCCAGCGTGCCCCATTCGAGCGCGCCCTCGGCATCGAACACCGGCGCGATGCCGTCGAGCTTGAGCAGCCGCGCGCGCCAGTCCATCAGCCCGGCCAGGCGGTCGGGGTCGCAGCGGACTTCGTCGGCGCGATCCAGCAGCGAGCCGGTGAACGCGATGCCGTTCACGCCGCCGGCGCCGCCGCCCGAACCCCTTGGGCCTTGAGATCGGCGACCACCGCTTCGGGGAAGTCGCGGTGCACCGGATAGGCCTCGGACGGCATGTACTGGGTGAACAGGCTCGCGCGCAGCCCGCGCTTGAGGTCGACCAGGGCGACCGTGCCCGCCGCGCCGCCCCAGCCGTACGTCCCCGCCTGCTCGCCGAGGCCGACCCGGCCGCCCGCGCCGAACCCGGCCGAATCGGCGAACGTGCCCTGCGTCGTCGCACCCGCGGGGAGCAAGTTGCTGGTCCCGAGCCGCACCGCCGCCTCGCTCATCACGCGCTTGCCGTCGAGCGCGCCGTAGTTGGCGATCATGGTCAGGAAGCGGTCGTAATCGCGCGGGCTGCTGACAAGCCCCGCCCCGCCCATCGGGAACGCCGGCCTGTCGGCGAAGATCGAGGCCTCGGCCGGGTCGATCGGCAGCGGCACGCCCTTGAGGATGCCGTAATTGGTCGAAAGCCGATGCAGCTCGCTGGGCGGAACCTGGAAGTACGAGCTGGTCATGCCGATCGGGTCGAACAGGCGCTGTTGGAGGAAGCCGTCGAAGCTCTGGCCCGAGGCAACCTCGATCACCCTCCCCATGAGGTCGAGCGCGACCGAATAGCTCCACCGCGTCCCCGGCTCGTAAACCAGCGGCAGCCCGGCAAGACGATCGGCGAACAGCTCGAGGCTACCGATCGCCGTGCCGCGGCCGAGCCCGGGAAGCGGCAGCTTGCTGACCTGACCGGGAACCAGCCCCGCCGCTTCGTAAGCCTTGCTGATCGGGCCCTTCTGGACGATCGAATAGCCGAGCCCGGCGGTGTGCGTGAGCAGGTTGCGGATCGTGATCGGCGCCTTGGCCGGGCGCAAGTCGTCGATCGATCCGTCGGGGGTGACCTGGACCTGCATCTTGGCGAACTTGGGGAGGATATCGGACAGCGGCTGGTCGAGCTTGAGCTTGCCCTCGTCGACCAGAATCATCGCGGCCATGCCGGTGACCGGCTTGGTCATCGAGTAGACCCGGAACAGGCTGTCGAGCCCGACCGCGTCGGGGTCGTCGAAACCCTCGAGCCCGCGCGCGATCGTCTGCGGCGCGCCCGCGCCGAAGCCGAGCGCGGCGAGCATGCCGGAGACCTTGCGCTGCTTGACGTAGCCGTCGATCATCGCGGTGACCGCCGGGAAGCGCGCCTCAATGCCCCCCTGAACACTGGACGCGGCGAAAGCCAGGCGCGGCGCGAATGCGGCGCCGGCGGCGAGCAGCGCGCTCGCGCGCATCAGGCCGCGGCGGGTGACGGCGGGCGCGGTAAAGTCGCAAGGTCTCATCACTCGGCAGGCTCCGATTGGCGCGTGGCGAACGCAAGCCGCGCCGCCTTGGCGAACAGCGTCGGCAACCCCGCTTCGTCCAGCTTCGCAAGCGGCCACCATTCGCCGCCTTCGAGATTAACGCAAACCGCGCCCTCGAACAGCATCAATTGCAATTCGAGATCGAAATGGGTGAAGCCGTGACGGACTGTGCCCGCAGGCCGCCACTCGCCCGCAAGCGGCGGGGTACCGTCACCATCGAGTGCCGCGCTCCATCCGTCGTCGGGCAGGGCGCGCATCGCCCCGAGCATTCCGCTCGGTCGCCGCGTGACCAGCCATACCGCGCCGTCCCGCTCGATCCAGAACGCGCCGCCGACCCGTCGAGGCTTGGCGCGCTTGGCCGCTTTGCCCGGAAACGCCTCGGGCGCGCCGCAGGCGTAGCCCGCGCAGTCCGCGCGCAACGGGCACAGCAGGCAGCGCGGATCGCGGGGGGTGCAGATCGTCGCGCCGAGGTCCATCATCGCTTGGGCGAAGTCGCCGGCCCGATCGGTGGGCGTGAGGCGCTCGGCCCCGGCGCGGATCGCCCTGCGCCCCGCCGGCAAAGGCTCCGAGATCGCGAACAGCCGCGCTACGACGCGCTCGACGTTGGCATCGACCGCCACCGCGCGGCTGCCGAAGGCGATTCCCGCGATCGCCGCCGCGGTGTAGTCGCCGACGCCGGGCAGGCGGCGCAGCTCGGCCTCGGTCGTGGGAAATCCGCCGCGCGACACGACTTCGCGCGCGCAGGCATGGAGATTCCGCGCGCGCCGGTAATAGCCCAGCCCCGCCCAGGCGCTCATCACGTCGGCCTCGCTCGCGCTCGCCAGCGCCTCGACCGTCGGCCACCGCGCAAGGAACGCTGCGAAGAACGGCGCAGCGTGCGCGGTGGTGGTCTGCTGGAGCATGACCTCGGACAGCCATACACGGTACGGAGACGGCGGCGGCGCGCCCGGCGGGGCGCGCCACGGCAGCGCGCGGGCATGCGCGTCGTACCAGGCGAGCAGCCGCCCGGCGATCGTGGTCCCGTCATCCTCGCTGGCCTGCACCGCGCCGCTATGGCATGGCCCGGGGCGACATGGAACGCGGCGCGAAGCCTCCGAAAGCGAAGCCGCCGAAGGCTTACGAGCGCCCGCGCGGCGGCGCGGCGCGGCCGATCGCCGAGCTGATGCCCGAGATCGGGCGCACCGCGTTCCGCAAGTTCGGCTTCGTCCAGTCGAGCGTGGTCAGCCGCTGGCCCGAGATCGTCGGCGCGCGCCATGCCCGCACCTGCGCCCCCGAATCGATCCGCTTCCCGCCCGGCGAGAAGCGCGACGGCATCCTCCAGCTGGTCGTCGCCCCCGCGCACGCGCCCCTGATCCAGCACGTGATCCCCGAGATCATCGATCGGGTGAACCGCTTCTTCGGCTACTCGGCGGTGGCGCGGGTCAAGCTGCGGCAAGGCGAGGTTAAGCCGCCGCCGGTAGAGCGACGCCCGGCACCGCCGTCGCTGCGGCCGATCCCGATCGAGCTGGGCGAGAGCTTGCGCGACATCGGGGATCCCGAGCTGCGCACGGTGCTCGAATCGCTCGCGCGGAGCATGGGAGGAAGCGAAGATGCCGCGGATTGATCGCAACAGATTGGGCGGAGCGCTGGCGCTCGTCGCCGCGGGCTTCCTCGCGAGCGCCGCCGGCGCGCCCAGCAAGCCGGCCAAGGCAAACTGGAACGCCACGGTCACGCTGACCCCGCAGGGGACCCACATCCTCGGCAATCCCGCCGCGAAAGTCCGGCTGACCGAGTTCATCAGCTATACCTGCCCGCACTGCGCGCATTTCGATGTGGAGGCCGACGGCCCGTTGCGCCTGTCGTTCATCGCCGACGGCAAGGGCGCGGTCGAGGTCAGGCACTTCGTCCGCGATCCGGTCGACATGACCGTGGCGCTGCTCACCAATTGCGGGCCCACGGCCAAGTTCTTCCTCAACCACGCCGCGTTCCTGCGCAGCCAGGCGAAGTGGATCGGCCCCCTCGCCGGCGCTTCGGCAACGCAGCAGGCGCGCTGGACCAGCGGACCGTTCGCGCAGCGGACGCGCTTCATCGCCAAGGATTTCGGGTTTTATCCGATCATGGCGAGCCGCGGCTACACCGCGACCCAGGTCGACAAGTGCCTCACCAATGAGGCGCTGGCCAAGCGGCTCGCCGCCGACACCGACCTCGCCGCCGACAAGCTCCACGTTCAGGGCACCCCGAGCTTTGCGATCGACGGGGTGGTGCTCGCGGGCACCTACAGCTGGAACGCGCTGCGGCCGCAGCTCGCGGCACGCATGACGGGCCTCTGAATCGGGCGCAGCCGCGCTATCCTGTGGATTTTCGAGGGGGTTCAGTGTCCCCGCCCTTCTCAATCCCGCGCCGTTCGCCTAGCGAAAGAGGCGATCTATCGAACGGATGACCTTCATGAAGCTTTCCGCCACCGCCGCCCTGGGCCTGGCCCTCTCGCTCTCGCTCGCGGCCTGCGACAAAGGCACGAGCGACGGGGCCGCGCCGACCGAATCCGCCACCCCGATCGCCAAGATCGCGGCGCCCGCGGGCAAGTCGTGGGCCGAGACGGTCGCCGTCACGCCCGAGGGCGGCTACCTGATGGGCAACCCCGCCGCGCCGATCAAGCTGATCGAGTTCGGCGCCCTGTCGTGCTCGCACTGCGCCGAGTTCGCCGAAAAGGCCGCGGCCAAGCTGCGCGACGAGTACGTCGCCAGCGGCCGGGTGAGCTACGAGCTGCGGTTGTTCATGCTCAATCCCTACGACGTGCCCGCGGCGATGCTGGCGACATGCGGCGCGCCCGAGGCGGTGATCCCGCTCAGTGAACAGTTCTGGGCATGGCAGCCCAACCTCTTCACCAACCTCCAGAACGCGGGCGAGGCGCGGCTTCAGGCGATCGGCAACCTGCCCGCCGAGCAGCGCTACGCCCCGCTCGCGCAAGTCGGCGGGATGACCGAGTTCTTCGCTGCGCGCGGGATCGCCGCCGACCAGGCGACGGCCTGCCTGAGCAATTCGGCCAAGGCCACCGAACTCGCCAATCAGACCCAGCAGGCGGTCGAGAAGTACAACGTCCAGGGCACGCCCACTTTCCGCCTCAACGGCGCGGACCTCGGCACCGTCGGGTGGGAGCAGCTCGAGCCGATGCTCCAGAAGGCGGGCGCGCGCTGAGCGCGCCGCCGCCCTGATGCGCTTCGAGAAGCTCCGCCTCTCCGGCTTCAAGAGCTTCGTCGAGCCCGCCGAGCTGCGGATCGAGCCGGGACTGACCGGGGTGGTCGGCCCCAACGGCTGCGGCAAGTCCAACCTGCTCGAAGCGATCCGCTGGGTGATGGGCGAATCGAGCCCCAAATCGATGCGCGGCGGCGGCATGGACGACGTCATCTTCGCCGGCACCGCCGAGCGCCCGGCGCGCGATTTCGCCGAAGTCGTGCTTAGCGCGCGCGGCAGCTTTGCCGCCAATGACGAAAGCGCCGACGAGGAAGCCGAGATCGAGGTCGCGCGGCGGATCGAGCGCGGCGCCGGCTCGGCCTATCGCGTCAACGGGCGTGACGTGCGCGCCAAGGACGTCGCGCTGGTCTTCGCCGACGCCGCCACCGGCGCACACTCGCCGGCGCTGGTCAGCCAGGGGCGGATCGCGGCGGTGATCGCGGCCAAACCCGCCGAGCGGCGGATGATGCTCGAGGAAGCGGCGGGGATCGCGGGCCTCCACGTCCGCCGCCGCGACGCCGAGCAGAAGCTGCGCGCGACCGAGGCCAACCTGGCGCGGCTCGAGGACTTGCTGTCGGGCCTCGAAGGCCAGATTTCCGCGCTGCGCCGCCAGGCGCGCGCCGCCGAGCGCTACAAGGCGCTGTCGGAGAAGCTTCGCCTCGCCGAAGCGCGGCTGCTGTTCGCCCGCTGGCGCGACGCCGCCGAAGCGGCCGACGCGGCGCGCGCCGAAGCTTCGGCCGCCGAGGCCCGGGTCGGGCAGGCGCAAGCCGCGACCAAGGCGGCGCAGGAGGCGCAGCACGCCGCCGCCGCCATGCTCGCCGGGGCGCGCGACGAGCTCGCCGACCGCCGCGACGACGCCAGCG
>DATLDS010000137.1:0-3350 GCA_035525735.1 Novosphingobium sp. | reverse complement strand
GCCGACTCCCATCGTCGCGCGGCCCGTCTCCGGATCGAGCCGCAACGTCCGGATTGCCACATTGAACGCGGCCTCACTAGGGCCTTGGCCTTTGGAGGGATCGATCCGCCCGATCGCGCCGCAATACGGCCCGCGCCCGTCGCGCTCGACCTCGCCGATCAGCTCCATCGCGCGGATCTTGGGCGCGCCGGTGATCGAGCCGCACGGAAACGCCGCGCGCAACAGGTCGAGCGCCGTGCGTTCGGGCAAGAGCGTCGCGCGCACCGTCGTGGTCATCTGGTGAACGCTCGGATAGCTCTCGACCGCGAACGGCTTCTCGACGCGCACGCTGCCCGCCGCGGCGACGCGCGACAGGTCGTTGCGGATCAGATCGACGATCATCAGGTTTTCGGCGCGGTCCTTGACGCTTTGCGACAGGTCGGCCGCCAGCCGCGCGTCTTCGGCCGGACCGCCGCAACGAGGCCGCGTGCCTTTCATCGGCTTGGCGGTCACCGATCCGTCCTTGAACGCGACGAACAGCTCGGGCGAGAAGCTGAGCAGCCAGTGCGAGCCGTCGTGGATCACCCCGCCATAGCCCGCCGCCGCGTGCGGGCGGATCGCCGCGTAAAGCGCCAGCGGATCGCCGCACCAGCTCGCCGCCAGCGGGAAGGTCAGGTTGGCCTGATAGATGTCGCCCGCCTCGATTCTCCCTTGCAGGGTCGCGAACGCGGCAGCGTAAGCGCCGGGCGAAAGCTGCGGCTCGAGCGGGCCGATCGCGGCGGTGGGACCGGCTTCGCGCGCAAGCCAGGCGGGAACCGCATCCGCGGAAATCGTCTCCCACCCATCGAACGCGCCGAACCAGACGAGCGGTCCCGCCGCGCCGCTCGGCGCCCGAAGCGCGGCGAGCCGCGGCTCGAGCGCCAGCCCCGCCTCGTACGCGATGTATCCCGCCAGCGCCGCGCCTTCGTCCGCCAGCGCCTCTATCCGGTCGAGCGCCGCGGCGACCTCGCCCGCGCGCCGCGCCACGATCACCTCGCGCGGGTCGCGATACAGCCGCGCGTCGCTCGCCCCCTCGGGCCGGGCGTCGTCGAGGAGGACGAAAGGCGCGGGCATCGCGCGGGCTTAGCGATGCGCGCGAGCGCTTGCAAAAGGCGCTCGCCCTGACGGCGCGCTCCGCTTATCGGTGCGTCTCGCGACGGAGGCGAAGCATGGATGATATTTTCCTCGGCAAGGCGCAGGACGGGTCGTCGCAAGTGCTGCGGCTGTCGCGCGCCAACCGCCACGGGCTGATCGCGGGGGCGACGGGCACCGGCAAGACAGTGACGCTCCAGACGATCGCCGAGCAGTTCTCCGACCGCGGCGTTCCGGTGTTCCTCGCCGACGTCAAGGGCGATCTCGCGGGGATCGCGATGCCCGGCAGCCATGATTTCGCGCACGCCGCTGTGATCGAAGCGCGCGCCGCCGAGCTGGGCGTCGCCGATTACGCCTACCGCGACAACCCGGCGGTGTTCTGGGATCTTTACGGCGAGGGCGGCCACCCGATCCGCACCACGATCTCGGAGATGGGGCCGCTGCTCCTCGGACGCCTGATGGGGCTCAACGAGACGCAGGAAGGCGTGCTCAACATCGCGTTCCGCTACGCCGACGACAACGGCCTGCTGCTGATCGACCTCGAGGACTTGCAGGCGGTGCTGATGGCCTGCGCCGAGAACGCGCGCGAGCTGGGGATGAAGTACGGCAACATCAGCCGCGCCAGCGTCGGCACGATCCAGCGTCAGCTGCTGAGCTTCGAGAGCCAGGGCGCCGACCTATTCTTCGGCGAGCCGGCATTCGAAATCGCCGACTTCATCCGCACCGACGAGAACGGCAAGGGCGTGGTCAACGTCCTCGCCGCCGAGCGCTTGATGCAGAGCCCCAAGCTTTACGCGACTTTCCTGCTGTGGCTGCTCAGCGAGCTGTTCGAGGCGCTGCCCGAAGTCGGCGATCCCGAAAAGCCGGTGCTCGTGTTCTTCTTCGACGAGGCGCACCTGCTGTTCGAGGACGCGCCCGCGGCGCTGTTCGACAAGGTCGAGCAGGTCGTCCGGCTGATCCGCTCGAAGGGCGTCGGCGTCTATTTCATCACCCAGAACCCGATCGATATCCCCGAGAAGATCGCCGGCCAGCTCGGCAACCGCGTCCAGCACGCGCTGCGCGCGTTCACCCCGCGCGACCAGAAGGCGATCCGCGCCGCGGCCGAGACCTTCCGGATCAACCCCGCGCTCGACGTCGAGACCGCGATCACCGAACTGAAGGTCGGCGAGGCGCTGGTCTCGACGCTCGAGGAGGACGGCAGCCCGGCGATCGTCCAGCGCACGCTGATCTTGCCGCCGCGCTCGCGGCTCGGGCCGCTGACGCCCAAGGAGCGTGCGATCATCCAGTCGATCTCGCCGTTCGAGGGCAAGTACGATTCGAAGGTCGACCGCGACAGCGCCGCCGAGGTGCTCGCCGCCAAGACCGCCGACGCCGCCGCGGTGGCGCAGCAGGTCGAGACCGAAGGCGTCGATGCGGTTCGCGCCCAGCCGCGCAAGACCCAGACGATGTGGATGCGCGCGGGCAAGGCCGCGGCGGGCGCGGTCGCCTCGTCCGCGGGGGCGCTGGTCGCGGCGCAGATCTCGGGGCGCAAGTCGCGCGCCTCGCCCGCCAAGAGCGCCGCCGGCGCGGTCGCCGGAACGCTCGGCACCGAGCTCGGCAAGACCATCGGCTTTCCCGGGCTCGGCCGGTTCGCCCGCGGGCTGCTCGGCGGGCTGCTGCGCTAGAGCGGAAGCCGGATCGTCGCCACTAGCCCCGCGTCATCGGCGCGGTTGGTGAGGTTGAGCGTCCCGCCATGCTGTTCGGCGATCGCGCGCGCCAGCGTCAGGCCAAGGCCCGCGCCGCCGGTCATGGAGTTGCGCGAGGCCTCCATCCGGGTGAACGGCTCCATCATCCGCTCGATCTCGCTCTCCGGTAAGCCCGGCCCGTCGTCCTCGACGCGGATCACCGCGCATCCTTCGTCGCGGCTCAGCGAGACGCGCGCCCGCACGCCATAGCGCAGCGCGTTGTCGACGAGGTTGCGCAAGCCCCGGCGCAGCCACGCCGCGCGCACCGGCGCGACCAGCCGGCCGCTCTCGGCCAGCGTCACCGGCTCGCCCAGGTCCTCGTATTCCTCGACCACCGCGGCGGCGAGCGCGGAAAGCTCGGTCGGCTCGGGCAAGTCGCTCGGCCGGCCGACCCGCGCCAGCGTCAGGATGTCGTCGAGGCTGCGGACGATGTCCTCGATCGTCGCGGCCATCCGCCCGCGCTCGGTATCGTCCTCGACCGATTCGATCCGCACCCGCAGTGCCGCCAGCGGCGTC
>DATLDS010000128.1:0-5943 GCA_035525735.1 Novosphingobium sp. | reverse complement strand
CGCCGGCGCGGCGCGCTATTTCGAGATGGCCGCGGCTTATCCCGACTACTTCTACGGACAGCTCGCGCTCGAACGGCTCGGCCGTCCCATGCCGCAGTTCGCCGCCGCCCCGAGCGCGATGCCGACGCCCGAGGAACGCGCCGCGTTCAACGCCGCGCCCCTCACCGCCGCGGTACGCGAGGTGGCGCGAGAGAGCGACTGGCGCACCGCGGTGCGCTTCTTCCGCGAAATTTCGGACCGCGCCGAGACTCCCGGCCAACACCTGCTGGTTGCCGAATACGCGCAGCAACTCGGCCGCCGCGACCTCGGCGTGATCCTCGGCCAGGCCGCCGCCGCCGACGGCTATCTCGATTTCCAGGGAATCGCCTTTCCCAAGATCTCGGTGCCTTACGGCTTCGAGCCGAGCTGGACGATGATCCACGCGATCACCCGGCAGGAGAGCCAGTTCGCGCAGAACGCGCTGAGCCACGCCGGGGCGAGCGGGCTGATGCAGCTGATGCCGGGGACCGCGCGCGAGCAGGCGGGCAAGATGGGCCTCGCCTACACGCCCTCGTCGGTGGTTAACGACGCGGGCTACAATATCCAGCTCGGCGCGGGCTATTTCGGGCGGATGATGGACTATTTCGGCGGAAGCTATCCGCTCGCGGTCGCCGCCTACAATGCCGGCGCGGGCAACGTGAACAAGTGGCTGCGCGCCAACGGCGATCCGCGCACCGGCTCGATCAGCTGGGTTGAATGGATCGAGCGCATCCCGCTCTACGAGACCAAGAACTACGTCCAGCGGGTGATCGAGAACGCGGTGGTCTACAACCACCTCAACCCCGACAAAGCGAATTACCGCGGGGCGAACCCGGCGAGTTATTTCCTCGGCAAGCGCAGCGCGGGCTGACGGCGCCGAACTTGGCGGTCTTGCATCGAACACTGGCCTTGCCGCTCGCGCTGATTCTCGTCGTCGCCCCCGCGGCGGCGCGCGACAGCGTCGGCGTGTTCGAGAGCTGGGGCGCGTTCCGCGACGCCAAGGTGCCGCGCTGCTATGCCATCGCGATGGCGCAGGCGGCCAAGCCGGGCGATTTCCAGCCGTACGCGACCGTCGGGCAGTGGCCCAAGCGAGGACTGCGCAACCAGGTCCACTTTCGCCTGTCGCGGCGCACCGCGCCGGGCAGCGCGATCACGCTGACGGTCGGCGAGCGCCGCTTCGCGCTTTCCGGGGGCGGCGGCAACGCCTGGGCGGCAAACCGCACGGTCGACGCGGGGATCGTGGCGGCGATGCGCTCGGCGACGCGGATGCGGGTCAGCGCGGTCGCCGCCGACGGTCGCGCCTTCGCCGACGCCTATCCGCTCGCCGGCGCGGCCAGCGCGATCGACGCGGCGGCGCTGGCCTGCGCGCCGTCGCGCTAGCCACAAGCCGCCCGCGCACCTATAGGCGCGAGCCCATGTCCGACACCGCCCTGATGCCGATCCCCGGTCTGATCGACCCGGTCCCCGTTGCACGCGACCTCACGCCGCGCGCCGACGGGCGGACCGATCTGGTCGGGCTGCCGCGCGCGCGGATCGCGGCGTTGCTCGAAGCGGCGGGGCTCGACGCCAAGGCCGCCAGGCTGCGCTCGCGCCAGGTGTTCCACTGGATCTATCACCGCGGGGTCACCGATTTCGAAGTCATGACCGACATCGCCAAGGCGATGCGCCCGTGGCTGGCCGAGCGCTTCGTGATCGCCCGGCCCGAAGTGGTCGAGGCGCAAGTATCGAGCGACGGGACGCGCAAGTGGCTGCTCCGCACCGCCGACGCCCACGATTTCGAGATGGTCTTCATCCCCGACGAGGCGCGCGGCACGTTGTGCGTGTCGAGCCAGGTCGGCTGCACGCTCAACTGCCGGTTCTGCCATACCGGCACGATGCGGCTGGTGCGCAACCTGACCCCGGGCGAGATCGTCGGCCAGGTCATGCTCGCGCGCGACGCGCTGGGCGAATGGCCCAAGGGGCGGATGGACTTCGCGGTCGAGGACGAGGGGGAGGAGTTCGAGGAAGTCGGCGGTTACACCTCGGACGGACGCCTGCTCACCAACATCGTGATGATGGGGATGGGAGAGCCGCTGTACAATTTCGAGCATGTCCGCGACGCGCTGCGCATCGTGATGGACGGCGACGGCCTCGCGCTGTCGAAGCGCCGGATCACGCTGTCGACCAGCGGCGTGGTGCCGATGATGGCGCGCGCCGGCGAGGAGATCGGGGTCAACCTTGCGGTCAGCCTGCACGCGACGAACAAGGCGGTTCGCGACGAGATCGTCCCGCTCAATCGCAAGTACGGGATCGAGCAATTGCTCGAGGCCTGCGCCGCGTATCCCGGCGCGTCGAACGCGCGGCGGATCACCTTCGAGTACGTCATGCTCGACGGGGTCAACGACAGCGACGACGACGCGCGCGAGCTGGTCCGCCTGATCAAGCGGTACAAGCTGCCGGCCAAGGTCAACCTGATCCCTTTCAACCCCTGGCCCGGCGCGCCTTACGGATGCTCCACCCCCGAGCGGGTGCGGCGCTTCTCCGAGATCGTGTTCGATGCAGGGATCAGCGCGCCGATCCGCACCCCGCGCGGCCGCGACATCGACGCCGCCTGCGGCCAGCTCAAGACCGCCGCAGCGAAAAAAAGCCGCGCCGAGCTCGATCGGCTCGCCGCGAGCGTGAGCGGCTAGCCGCCCGGTCGGATCGAACTTTCCTATTCGTCGCCCTTGTGCTCCATTCGGACGGTGACCGCTCCGTCCACTCCCGTCCTCGTCGCTGAGCTGGACGAAGCCGCGGCGGTTTCTCGCCAGGACCGTGTCAACCTTGTCAACCTTGATCCCGGGCCGCGTCGCCACGCGTTGTCGACGCGGTTGTGGCATTGGGTCAACGCGCTGGCGCTGTTCGTGTTGTTCTTCTCCGGGCTCAATATCTCCAACGCGCATCCGCAGCTCTACTGGGGCCAGTGGGGCTTCGACCCGGCGACGGCGTGGCTGCGCCTCCCGACCTTCCCCGCGTGGATGACGATCCCCGGCTACTATAGCCTGGCCGAAGCGCGGCTGTGGCATTTTCTCGCGGCGTGGCCGTTCGCGCTGGGGCTGGCGATCTATCTGGTGGTCGCCTTGTGGCGCGGATACTTGAGCGATTTCGTGCTCCACCGCGACGAGCTGCGCTGGCGGACGATCGTCGCCGACGTGCGCCAGCACCTCAAGCTCGACTTCACCCCGCACTTCGGGCGGTTCAACCTGCTCCAGAAGTATCTCTACATCCTCGTGCTGTTCGTCGGATTGCCGCTGATGATCCTCACCGGGCTGACGCTCAGCCCCTCGATGAGCACCGCATGGCCGTGGCTGCTGGACACGTTCGGCGGGCGCCAGTCGGCACGCTCGATCCATTTCGTCGTCGCCTGGGGGCTGTTCGGGTTCTTCGTCCTCCATGTCCTCGCGGTAGCGCTGTCGGGGCCGGTCGGCCAGGTCCGCGACATGATCATCGGCGGCCGAGCCGGGCGCGAGCCGGCATGATCGCCCCGCTCAAAATAGGACGTCGCGGCGTGGTCGGGGCGCTGCTCACCGGCTTGCTTGGCGCTTGCGCCAAAGTCGCCGACAGCGCGCCCGGCGGCGCGTTGCTCGAGACGGTCGAGCGCTGGAACAAGGGCGCGCAGCGGCTGATCGCCAAGCGCACCGCGCTCGCCCGCGAATTCGCGCCCGCCGACATCTCGCCGAGCTTCCGCGGCAACGGCAACACCCGGCCGATGGGGAGCGCCTACGTTGCCCACGAGGGGGCCGGCTTTGCCGACTGGCGGCTGGTGGTCAGCGGCCTGGTCGAGCGCCCGCTGTCGCTGTCGCTCGATCAGCTCAAGACGCTCCCCCAGCGCACCCAGATCACCCGCCACGACTGCGTCGAGGGGTGGAGCGCGATCGGTCAGTGGAGCGGCCCGCAGCTCGGACATATCCTCCGTCTTGCCGGGCTCACGCCCGGCGCGCGCTTCCTCGTGTTCCGCTGCGCCGACGATTTCTCTGGCAACCCCTATTACGAGAGCATCGACCTGATCGACGCGTTCCATCCGCAGACGATCGTCGCGCACGCGCTCAACGGCGCCCCGCTGCCGATCAAGAACGGCGCTCCGCTGCGCCTCAGGGTCGAGCGCCAGCTCGGCTACAAGCACGCCAAATACCTGACGGGAATCGAGGCGGTGGCGAGCCTCGCGGGCATCCACGGCGGCAAGGGCGGCTACTGGGAAGACCGCGGCTATCAGTGGTACGCGGGCATCTGATCGCCCCCAGGGCACGGTTCGCCGCGCCCTGCGACCAAATTCGCGTCGTTCATCTGAGGTTGGGGAGCCATGAACGAAGTTCGGCATTGGAACCACGAACGGTTCGAACGACTTCCCGTTTGAACAGCCGACCACCAGGAGGTTTCCCGATGTTCAAGCACGCTCTCGCCCTGACCCTCGCCACCGCTACGGTGCTGCCGATGACCGCGGTGACCGTCGAAGCCCAAAGTGGCCGGCAGCGCTATTACACCACCGACAACGGCATCCGTTACTGGCGCGGCGAGGACGGCCGCTATCGCTGCAAGCGCAGCAACGGCACCGTCGGGTTGCTGGTCGGCGGCGCCGCCGGCGCGCTGGTCGGCCGCGCGATCGACACCCACGGCAGTCGGGCGACGGGTACGATCGTCGGCGCCGCCGCGGGCGCGCTGATCGGCCGCGAGGTCCAGAAGAGCCGCGCCAGAGCGCGTTGCCGCTGAAGGCGACCTCACTCGCCGAAGAACGACGGGCGCCTGCGGGCGCCCGTTTTCGTTCATGCAAGGTTCGAGTTACCTGAACGATAACGTTTGCGAAGTTTCGATCACAGGAGATTCGCCATGTTGAGGAAAGCCCTCGTCGCGGCCACGCTGGCCGGCTCGCTCGCCCTGCCCACCGCGGCGGCTTACGCCGACCCGCCGTCGTGGGCTCCGGCGCACGGCTATCGCGCGCATCAGGCGCAAGCCGCCCAGCGCTATTACTCGACCGACAACGGGATCCGCTACTGGCAGGGCGAGGACGGGCGCTATCATTGCAAGCGCAGCAACGGCACCGTCGGACTGCTGGTCGGCGGCGCCGCCGGCGCGCTGGTCGGCCGCGCGATCGACACGCACGGCAGCCGCACCACGGGCACGCTGCTCGGTGCGGCGGCGGGTGCGCTGCTCGGCCGCGAGATCCAGCGCAACCGCTCGACCTCGCGCTGCCGCTAAGTCGAAACCCCAGTAACGCGCGGGCCGGCCCTGATGGGTCGGCCCGCTTCGTTTGGGGCTACTTCTTCCCCGCCAGCTCGCGCGCCAGCGTCGGGTTCGGATAGATCGTCTCGAGCGCTTCCTGGACCGCCGCGGTGCTTACCACCACCGTGCGGTTGAGCGCCGGATCGTAGCCGTAAGTCCCGCCCAGCGAGTGAATGTTGCCGTCGAACGCGGCGCCGATCACCGTCCCCGCGCGGTCGATCACCGGCGAGCCCGAATTGCCGCCGATGATGTCGTTGGTGGTGACGAAGTCATAGACCACCGCCTTGTCGATCCGCCGCTCGTTCTTCGCAAACGCCGGGGCGAGGTCGAACGGGTCGTTGCCGGAGGCGCGATCGAACGTGCCGCCCAGCGTGGTCACCGCCGGAACCTTGTCGCCGCGCTCGCTCCACCCCGCGACCTTGCCGTAGCTGATCCGCAACGTGAACGTCGCGTCGGGGTAGATCGTGTCGCCATAGGCGCCGAAGCGCGCGTCGGCGAGCTTGGCCCCGGCGGCGGTGAGCGGCCCGGCGATCTTGGCGTTGTTGAGCTTGATCAGATCGCGCGAGCGATCGTCGATCCGGCGCGCGTAGACGATCATCGGGTCCTTCGATTCGCGGATCGCCTTGGCCCCGCCTTCCCACAGCGCGCGGCGCACCGCGACATCGGCCAGTTGCGTCCCCCCGACCAGCC
>DATLDS010000123.1:0-2505 GCA_035525735.1 Novosphingobium sp. | reverse complement strand
CCCACGGCGACGCGGTCGAATCGCTGCGCGTGGTCGGACCTGCTCCGGCCGGGAAGAAGGGCACCCGCGTGACCTTCCTCGCCTCGACCGAAACCTTCAAGAACGTCACCGACTTCGACTTCGAGAAGCTCGAGCACCGCTACCGCGAGCTCGCGTTCCTCAATTCGGGAGTGCGGATCGTGCTGCGCGACAAGCGCCACGAGGAGATCGCCGAGCACGAATTGTTCTATGAAGGCGGGATCGGCGCGTTCGTGAAGTATCTCGATCGCAACAAGGTCCCGCTGCTGCCCGAGCCGGTGACGATCAGCTCCGAACGCGACGGCATCGGCATCGACGTCGCGCTAGAATGGAACGATTCGTACTACGAGAACGTGCTGACCTTCACCAACAACATCCCCCAGCGCGACGGCGGCACGCACCTCGCCGCGTTCCGCGCAGCGCTGACCCGCACGGTCAACAACTATGCCGAGAAGTCGGGGCTGCTCAAGAAGGAGAAGGTCAACCTCACCGGCGATGACATGCGCGAGGGGCTGACCGCGATCGTCTCGGTCAAGCTGCCCGATCCCAAGTTCTCATCGCAGACCAAGGACAAGCTGGTCTCCAGCGAAGTCCGCCAGCCGCTCGAGAGCCTGATGGCCGACCGGATGAGCGACTGGCTCGAGGAGAACCCGGCGCACGCCCGCGCGGTGATCGGCAAGATCGCCGATGCCGCCGCGGCGCGCGAGGCGGCGCGCAAAGCGCGCGAGATGAGCCGCAAGGGCGCGATGTCGATCGCCTCGCTGCCGGGCAAGCTCGCCGACTGTCAGGAGCGCGACCCCGCCAAGTCCGAGCTGTTCCTGGTCGAGGGCGACAGCGCCGGCGGCTCGGCCAAGCAGGGCCGCGACCGCCATTACCAGGCGATCCTGCCGCTCAAGGGCAAGATCCTCAACGTCGAGCGCGCGCGGTTCGACCGGATCATCAGCAGCAAGGAAGTCGGCACGCTGATCCAGGCGATGGGCACCGGCATCCGCGACGAGTTCACGATCGACAAGCTGCGCTATCACAAGATCGTGATCATGACCGACGCCGACGTCGACGGCGCGCACATCCGCACGCTGTTGCTGACGTTCTTCCACCGCCAGATGCCCGAGATCATCCGCGCCGGGCACCTCTACATCGCTCAGCCGCCGCTTTACAAAGTGAGCAAGGGGCGCAGCGAGGTCTATCTCAAGGACGCCGCCGCGCTCGACCGCCATCTGGTCGAGGCGGGGCTCGCCGGGCGCGTGCTCGAGACGCTTGGCGGCGCGCGCAGCGGAGCCGAGCTGACCGAGCTGGTCGAGCACGCGATGCGATTGCGCAGCCTGATGGGGTTCGTGCCGCGCCGCTACGACCCCGGCATCATCGAGGCGCTGGCGCTGGCCGGCGCGTTCGACGCGGGCGGAGACCGTGCGGCCGCATTGGCGCGCACCGCCGAGCGGCTCGACCGCGGCGATCCCGAGGCGAAGTGGACCGCGCAGGCGAGCGAGGAGGGCGGCTATCACCTCTCGCGCATCTGGCGCGGGGTGACCGACCATCACATCGTCGAGCCCGGCTTCCTGGCGAGCGCCGAAGCGCGCAAGCTGGCGCGTGTCGCGGGCGAGTTCGCGAGCATCTACGACGGCGTCGCCCGGCTGGTGAAGAGCGCCGCGGACGCGCCCGAGCCGGAACCGGAAGCGCCAGGCGAGGGGGGCGACCTGCTCGCCCCCGAAGGCGAAGCGAGCGACGCGCAGGCGCCGCGCGTCGTCGCCGAGGCGGGGGGCAAGGGCCTGATAACGCGCCCCTCGCAGCTGCTCGACGCGGTGCTCGCGGGCGGGCGCAAGGGGCTGTCGATCGCGCGCTACAAGGGGCTGGGCGAGATGAACGCCGAGCAATTGTGGGCGACCACGCTCGATCCCGACGCCCGCGTCCTGCTCCAGGTCAAGGTCGAGGACGCCGACGTCACCGACGAGATCTTCACCCGCCTGATGGGCGACGTGGTCGAGCCGCGCCGCGAGTTCATCCAGGACAACGCGCTCAACGTGGCGAATCTCGACGTTTAGGTGGGGCCTCGCGGCGCTTGCACTGACGCTCGCGGGGGCTGCGGCGGCGCACCCGGCGCGGGGAATCGCGGTCCGCGCCGACGGCCGCGTCTATTTCAGCGATCTCGAACGGATTTGGGAAATCGGGCGCGACGGCCGCTTGCGGCTGCTGCGCGAGCACCGCGGCGTGCACACCCACGCGCTGACGATCGACCGCGCGGGCGATCTGGTGGGCGAGGAAACCGCTTACGATGCGGCGCACGATACCTATCGCGAGACGATCTGGGCGATCTCGCCCGCGGGGCGCTATCGGATCGTCGCCGGGCCGATGCAGCCGACGCGGCGCGGGATCGGGATCATGGCCGACGCGAGCGGTTGCCGCTACCACGCCGACCAGACCGGGCGCGGTGCGGTCGCCGAGGCCGGGCGTCCGCTGCTCCACCGCAAGTGCCCCGGCCGCGCCCCCGAG
>DATLDS010000114.1:0-10417 GCA_035525735.1 Novosphingobium sp. | reverse complement strand
GTCTGGCCGACGAAGAAGCCGAACAGCGCTTCCTTGCCCGCCCGGTACTGCTCGACCTTGTCGGCGTTGGCGGCGAGGACGGCGTCGGCCGCCGCCTCGATCGCGCCGGTGTCGCTGGTCTGAGTCAGCCCCTCGCGCGCGACGATCGTTTCGGCACCGTCGCCGGATTCGAGCATCTTTTCGAGCACTTGCTTGGCGATCGAGCCCGAGATCGTGCCGGTGGCGACGAGGCCGAGTAATTCCGCCCCGTCTGCCGGCGAAACCGGCGAGTCCGCAAGGCCTCTGCCCAGCCTGTTGAGCGCGCCGAACAGTTCGGACGTGAGCCAGTTGGCGGCCTGCTTGGCCACCTCGGCCTCGCTCCTGCCCGCCTTGGCCGCGGTCGCGGCGAGCAGCGCCTCGAACCACCGCGCGGTCTCGACTTCGGCGGTCAGCACTCCCGCGTTGTAGGGCGAGAGCCCGAGCGCGTTTTCATAGCGATGCCGCTTGGTGTCGGGCAGCTCGGGCAGGCTGGCGCGGCATTCGGCGACGAACGCGTCGTCGAGCTCGAGCGGGAGCAGGTCGGGATCGGGGAAGTAGCGATAGTCGTGCGCGTCTTCCTTCGAGCGCATCGACCGCGTCTCGTTGCGGTCGGGATCGTAGAGCCGGGTCTCCTGGACGATCTTGCCGCCCTCTTCGAGCACACCGACCTGGCGCCGCGCTTCCTGCTCGACCACCGCCATCACGAAGCGCACCGAGTTGACGTTCTTGGTCTCCGTTCGCGTGCCCAGTTCCCCGCCCGGCTTGCGCACGCTGACGTTGACGTCGGCGCGCATCGAGCCTTCCTCCATGTTGCCGTCGCACGACCCGACGTAGCGCAGGATCGAGCGCAGCTTGCGCACGTACGCCCCGGCTTCGGCGGGCGAGCGCATGTCGGGGCGGCTGACGATCTCCATCAGCGCGACGCCCGAGCGGTTGAGGTCGACGTAGGACATCGTCGGGTGCTGATCGTGCATCAGCTTGCCCGCGTCCTGCTCGACGTGGATCCGCTCGATCCCGATGCGCTTGACGTTCTCGGGGTCCTTCTCGTTGACCGCGATATCGATCGCGCCCTCGCCGACCAGCGGGTGGTAGAGCTGGCTGATCTGGTAGCCCTGCGGCAGGTCGGCGTAGAAGTAGTTCTTGCGGTCGAACCGGCTCCACTTGTTGATCTGGGCGTCGATCGCGAGGCCGGTGCGCACCGCCTGGCGGATGCACTCGGCGTTGGGCACCGGGAGCATCCCCGGCATCGCCGCGTCGACCAGGCTGACCTGCGAATTGGGCTCGGCCCCGAACGCCGTCGCCGCTCCGCTGAACAGCTTGGCGCGCGAAGTGACCTGGGCGTGGACCTCGAGCCCGATCACGACCTCCCACTCGCCCGTGGCGCCCTGGATGCGGTATTCGCTCACCACCACTGCTCCGGTTTGGCGCTAAACACCGCCCGACGCTCGATCGCCAGCCCGGCGTCGAGCACGCCCTGCTCGTCGAAGGGCTGGCCGATGATCTGCAAGCCCAGCGGCAGGCCCTCGCGGTTCAATCCGGCGGGCACGCTCATCGCGGGGAGGCCGGCGAGGCTCGCGGGGACGGCGAAGACGTCGTTGAGGTACATCGCCAGCGGATCGGCGCTCTTGTCGCCGAGCGCGAACGCGGCGCTGGGCGCGGTGGGGGTAAGGATCACGTCGCAGGTCGCCCAGGCACGCTCGAAGTCGCGCGCGATCAACGCGCGGACCTTCTGCGCCTGGGTGTAGTACGCGTCGTAGAAACCGGCCGAGAGCACGTACGTCCCGATCAGCACACGGCGCTTGACCTCGGGCCCGAACCCGGCGGCGCGGGTCGCGGCGTACATGTCCTGGAGCCCCGCGCCCTCGGGAAGCTCGCGCAAGCCGTACCGCACCCCGTCGTAGCGCGCGAGGTTCGACGAGGCTTCGGCCGGGGCGATGATGTAATAGGCGGGCAGCGCGTACTTGGTGTGCGGCAGCGAGATGTCGACGATCGTCGCGCCCGCGTCTTTCATCCACGCGATCCCGTCGTCCCAACTCTTGAGGATGTCGGGATCGGTGCCCTCGAGCCGGTACTCGCGCGGGATGCCGACGCGCTTGCCTCGCATGTCGGGGTTCAGACCCGCTTCCCATTCGGGCACCGGCATTTCGAGGCTGGTCGCGTCCTTCGGATCGAACCCGGCCATCGCCTCGAGCATGATCGCGCAGTCAGTAACGTCGCGCGCCATCGCCCCGGCCTGGTCGAGCGACGAGGCGAACGCGACGATCCCCCAGCGGCTGCACCGCCCGTAAGTCGGCTTGATCCCGGCGATCCCGGTGAACGCGGCGGGCTGGCGGATCGAGCCGCCGGTGTCGGTGCCGGTCGCCGCCGGGCACAGCCGCGCCGCGATCGCCGCCGAGCTTCCGCCCGACGAACCGCCCGGCGCGAGCGCGGCGTTCCCGCCATCCTTGCGCCGCCTCGGGCTGTTCACGTTGCCGAAATACGAGGTCTCGTTCGACGAGCCCATCGCGAACTGGTCCATGTTGAGCTTGCCGAGCATCCCCGCGCCCGCGTCCCACAGCTTGGCCGAAACCGTGCTTTCGTACTCGGGGATGAAGCCTTCGAGGATGTGACTGCCCGCGGTGGTCTGGACGCCCTGCGTGGCGAACAAGTCCTTCATCCCGATCGGCACGCCCGCGAGCTTGCCGAGCGGCTTGCCGGAGGCGCGATCGGCATCGACCACGGCGGCCGCCTCGAGCGCCTTGTCGGGCGTGGCGACGATGAACGCGTTGAGCGCGGTAGCGCCGGCGACGCGCGCGTTGAACGCCTCGGCGACTTCGACGGCCGAGAAATCGCCCCCAGCGACCCCATCGCGGATCGCCGCGACGCCGAGTTCGGCGAGCTCGCTCATTCGATCACCTTGGGGACGCCGAAGAAGCCGTGCTCGGCCGCGGGCGCATTGGCGAGCACCGCGTCACGCACGCGGCCGTCGATCACCACGTCGTCGCGCAGGCGTAAATGGTTGGGGATCACCGCCGCCATCGGCTCGACCCCGCTCACGTCGACCTCGCCGAGCTGCTCGACCCAGCCGAGAATATTGTTCAGCTCGGGGACGAGCGCGGCAACCTCGTCGTCGCTCATGCGGATTCGCGCCAGCGCGGCGATTTTCGCCACGGTGGCCTTGTCGACGGACATGCTCGGGCTTCCTGTGGATCGGACGGGGCGCGCTAGCAGCGCCGGCCCCGGGCTTCAAGCGAGCGCGGTTACTGCGGCGGCGGGGGCGGTGCGCCCGCCTGAGCACCGGGCTGCGCGCCTTGCTGCATCTGCTGCAGTTGCTGGAGCATCTGTTGCTGCTGCATGATCTCGGCGCGGTTGCGGAAATCGACCAGCTCGACGTCGAACACCAGGTCGCTGTTGGCCGGGATCACGACCTGCCCGGTCTGCGGATTGCGCTTGGCCTCGGCGCCGTAGCCCTTGTCGGCGGGGATCGTCAGCCGGTACTTGCCGCCCTTCTTCATCTGGACGATGCCCTCGGCGAAGCCCGGGACCACCGCGTCGAGCGCGATCGGCACGCGCTCGCCCTTGTCGAACTCGGTGCCGTTCGAGAGCCGTCCGGTATAATTGACCAGGACCATGTCCTCGAGCGTCGGCGACATGCCCGTCCCCGCGGTGAGCGTCTCAACCTCGACCCCGCGGGTGCGCTGGGCGTAGGCCAGCCCGCCGCCGATCGCGAGCGCCAGCGCGACGCCGAGCCACAGCTTGGTCAGCGAACCCTTGGCAATGGGCAGGATCGGGACGCGGGTGACTTCGGACATCGTGTTACCCCTCGGGTGAGCGCCCGCCAAAGCAAAGGGCGCCGGAATTTCCGACGCCCTCATGCCGCCTTAGGGGCGGCGCATCAAGCTCGGACGAAGCCTACTTCGCCCCGTCGCGCTCGGCGCGCTTGCGCTCGAGCTTGCGCGCGCGGCGGACCGCGGCGGCCTTTTCGCGGGCGCGCTTCTCGCTCGGCTTCTCGTAGTGGCGGCGCAGCTTCATTTCGCGATAGACGCCCTCGCGCTGCAGCTTCTTCTTGAGCGCGCGCAAGGCCTGGTCGACGTTGTTATCGCGGACGATGATCTGCATAAAGACTCGGAACCTCGGATCAAAACCAGCGGGCCACCGCACACAAGCGAACGGTGCAAAAGCCCCACGGAAAACGAAAACACGCGAACACCGCGGCGCGAACGCCCCGGATTCGAACGAGCGCCCGCTAGCACCGGGGACGCGCCTTTGCAACCCACCGCCGCCCGGCTAAAGCCGCGGCGATGAGCGCGCCCGCACCCCTTGCCGCCTCCGGCCTCGTCGCGCTCGGCGGAGGCGTCGGCGCGGTGCTCCGCTATCAGGCCGGTCGCGCGACGACGCAATGGTTCGGCGTGGCCGCGGTCACCGCGTTCCCGTGGGCGACGCTGGCGGTCAACGTGCTCGGCAGCCTGGCGATGGGCCTGCTCGCCGGTTGGCTGGCGCGCCACGGCAGCGGCGCCAGCGATACCTGGCGGCTGCTGCTCGGAGTCGGGCTGCTCGGCGGGTTCACCACGTTCTCGGCGTTCAGCCTCGAGCTGATGCTGCTGATCGAGCGCGGCCAGGCCGCGGTGGCGGTGACGTATGCCGCGGTGTCGATCTTCGCCGGGCTCGCCGCGCTGTATCTCGGCCTGATCGCGGTGCGCCTGACGTGACCCTTCGACAAGCTCAGGGCGATCGGGATGCGGTTCGTCAATTCACCGTCGCGCCCGACGACGACGGCATCCGGCTCGACCGCTGGTTCAAGCGCAACCTGCCCGAGATCGGCTTCGCCACGGTCAGCCGCTGGGCGCGCACCGGGCAGGTGCGCATCGACGGCAAGCGCGCCGACCCGGCCGATCGCCTCGCCAAGGGCCAGCAGTTGCGCATTCCCCCCGGCAGCGCCGCGCTCGCGCCGCCGACAGGCGTCAAGCAGCGCCCACCGCTCAGCGAGGAGCAGATCGCGCAGGCCGAAGCGATGGTGCTCGAACAGGACCGCGCCGCGATCGTGCTCAACAAGCCGCCGGGACTGGCGACACAAGGCGGCAGCGGGACCAAGGAGCACGTCGACGGGCTGCTCGACGCGTTCGCCCCTGAAGGTCAGCCCCGCCCGCGTCTCGTTCACCGGCTCGACAAGGATACCTCGGGCGTCCTCCTGATCGCGCGCACCCCGGGCTCGGCCGCGTTCTTCTCCAAGCGCTTCTCGGGCCGTTCGGCGCGGAAAGTCTACTGGGCGCTGGTGGTCGGGGTGCCCGAGATCGCCGATGGGCTGATCGAGCTCGGCCTCGCCAAACAGCCGGGCACCGGCGGCGAGAAGATGATGGTCGACGAGTCGGAGAAGGGCCAGTCGGCGCGCACCCGGTATCGCGTGATCGACCGCGCCGGCAACCGCGCCGCGTGGGTCGAGCTTCAGCCGCTGACCGGGCGCACGCACCAGCTGCGCGTCCATATGGCGGCAATCGGCCATCCGATCGTCGGCGACGGCAAGTACGGCGGGCAGGCGTCGTTCCTGACCGGCTCGATCAGCCGCAAGATGCACCTCCACGCCCGCCGCCTGCGGATCGAGCACCCAGAAGGCGACCACATCGACGTCACCGCCCCGCTGCCCGAGCATTTCGCCGCGAGCATGGCGCAGCTCGGGTTCGACGAGGCCGACGGCGCGGCCGACCTCGCCGCCCCGCCCCCGCCCGGCCCGGCGCGCAAGAAGCAGGCGGCCAAGGCGCACGCCAAGCAGGTCCGCAAGGAGCGCCGCGGCGAGCGCCGCGGCCGCGGCGACAAGCCCGCGGGCAAGCGGCCAGCGCGCAAGGCGCCGCGCTGATGCATCCCAATCCGCTGTTCCGCTCCGACGACCGTGCCCTCCATCTCGCGCTGATCGACCAGGTCGGCTTCGGCATGGTCTTCCTGACCGCGCCCGACGGCCCGCGCGTCTCGCACACCCCGCTGATCGCGCGCGAAGACGGCACCGTGCGCTTCCATTTGTCGCGCGGCAGCGGGCTGGCCCAACCACTTTCCGGGCCGCTCGCCGGGGCGACCGCGCTGCTCCTCGTCAACGGCCCCGATGGCTACATCAGCCCGCGCTGGTACGCCGATCCCGACACCGTGCCGACCTGGGACTACGTCGCGCTGGAGATGGAAGGGCCGGTCCGGCGGATCGACGAGGCGGAGCTGGGGCGGTTCCTCGAGGAGCTCTCGGCGCGCCACGAAACGCGGCTGACGCACGGCACTCCGTGGACGATGGACAAGTTGTCCTCCGCCAAGCGCCGCCGCCTGCTCGCCGGAATCTTCGGCTTCGAGATGGAGGTGCAAGCCTGGCGTCCGACCTACAAGCTCAGCCACAACAAGTCCGCCGACGAGCGCGAGCGGATCGCGGCGGGGCTCGAAGCCGAAGGCCAACGCGGAATTGCGCAGCTGATCCGCGAGTGGCCCGCGTGACCCGTCTGGCGGTGTTCGATTGCGACGGCACGCTGGTCGACGGCCAGGCCGACATCTGCGCGGCGATGGACCACGCCTTCGCCGCGCACGGCCTCGCCGCGCCGCCGGGGCCCGCGACGCGGCGGATCGTCGGACTGTCGCTGCCCGAGGCGATGCGCCGGCTCCACCCGCAAGGCGCGGAGGCCGACCATACGCACCTTTGCAACCACTTCAAGGCGGCGTTTCAGGCGCGCCGCGCCGAGGGCCGCGTCGCCGAACCGCTTTACGAAGGCATCGCCGCGCTGCTCGACACGCTGCGCGCCGACGGCTGGCTGCTCGGCGTCGCCACCGGCAAGTCGGACCGCGGGCTGACGCATTGCCTCGCGACGCACGGCCTGGCGGACCATTTCGTCACGCTCCAGACCGCCGACCGCCATCCCTCGAAGCCGCACCCGGCGATGCTCGAGGCGGCGATGGCGGCGACCGGCGTGAGCCCCGCGGACTGCGCGATGATCGGCGACACGGCTTACGACATGGCGATGGGCAAGGCCGCGGGGACCCGCGCAATCGGCGTCGCCTGGGGCTATCACGCCGCGTCCGAGCTGGCCGCGGCCGGGGCCGAGGCGGTCGCGGCGAGCCCGGCCGAGCTCGGCGCGATCTTGAAGGGACTGCCATGACCCAACCCGATCCCGCCGCGGGCCGCTTCGCGGTGATCCAGGTGTTGCGCCTGTCAGGCGTGGCGATGGTGCTGGTCGGACTGCTGATCGTGGCGGGGCGCTCCGACATGCTGGCGGGGATTCCCGACGCGGTCGGCTACGCGCTGATCGCCGTGGGGCTCGCGGACTTCTTCATCGTCCCCACGCTGCTGGCGCGGCGTTGGCGGACCCCGCCTGAATGAAGCGCTTCTGGGGCGAGGTCGTCGTCGTTCAGGTCGAGGGCGGCTGGCAGGTGACGCTCGACGGGCGGCCGCTCAAGACCCCGCAGAAGCGCGCGCAAGTCGTGCCCACCCCCGCGCTGGCCGAGGCGCTCGCCGCCGAGTGGCGCGCGCAAAGCGACACGGTCGATCCCGCCGGTTTCGTCTTTCGCGACCTAGCCGATTACGCGATCGACGTCGTCGCGCCGGGCCGCGCCGAAGCGGTCGCGCGGCTGCTCGCCTTCGCCGAGACCGACACGCTGTGCTATCGCGCCGAGCCCGACGAGCCGCTCGCTGCGCGCCAGCGCGCGGCGTGGGAGCCGCTGCTCAAAGCGGCCGAGGCGCGCCACGGGGTGCGCTTCGAGCGCGTCGCCGGGATCGTCCACCGTGCCCAGCCGGCGGAGACGCTCGAGCGCTTGCACGAGCACCTCGACAAGCTCGACGCCTTCGCGCTCGCGGCGCTGCACACGCTCGCCGGTCTCGCCGCATCGCTGGTCGTCGCGCTCGCCGCGCTCGAGCCCGGCGCGGACGCCGCAGCGCTGTGGGCGGCCGCCAACCTCGAGGAGGACTGGCAGGCCGAGCAATGGGGCGTCGACGCCGAGGCGCAGGCGCTGCGCGCGCGCCGGCTTGCGCAGTTCGAGGATGCGGCGAGGTTTGCGACGTTGGCGCGGTTCGACTGATCCTCCCCCTTTCGGGGAGGAACCGGGAACCGCGCGGCGCCGCACGCGCTTGTCCCGATGGACGGTCGCAAGGAGAACCCCCATGCCCCGCGGCGACAAGGACGCCTACACCGGCAAGCAGAAACGCCAGGCCGAGCACATCGAGCAAGGCTACGAGAAGCGCGGCGTCTCGAAGAAGGAAGCCGAAAGCCGCGCCTGGGCGACGGTCAACGCGCAGGACGGCGGCGGCAAGAAATCGGGCTCGGGCCGCGGCAAGGCCCGCGATACGTCGAGCTCGCGCAAGGGCGGGCGCAAGGCCGCGGCGTCACGCACATCCGCCGACCGCTCCGCCGCGGCCAGGAAGGGCTGGGAAACGCGGCGCCGGAAGTCGAGCTAGCCGACCCACTCCGCGACCTGGCGCGCGACGTCGTTCGCCGCCTGGTCGAGCGCGGGGGCGACCAGCTTGGCGTCGGACGCGATCCCGCCGACGCGGCTTTCGAAGCGGCGCGTGTCGATCCGGCCCCCGACTTGCGAGCGCACCGCTTCGAAGCGCACCACGGCCGACGAGCTCCGCGCGTCGTAGCCCATGTCGAGCAAGCGCCCGGTCAGCCGGGTGGTGTCGCCGCTGCCGGGGTCGCTGTCGAGCACCAGCCGGCTGCCGCGGGCGCGGATCGTCTCGGCGAGGAGGCGCTGGAACAGCGCCGCGGGGCGCTCGACCCAGGTCGCGTTCTTGAGGTAGGCGACGTGGGCGTCGTCGATCTGGACGGGCACGCGAACCACGTCGAGGCGCTGCTCGGCGTCGGGCTCGAGCACCACGATCGCGCTTTCGAGCGTGCCGCTGGCGCCGCTGCCCGCCGCTGCGGGGGCCGTCGCGGTCAGGTTGAACAGCGTGTCGGGCACCTTGGGCCCGAAACTGATACAGCCGCCCAGCAGGAGCGCGGCGGCAAGCGGCGCGACTAAGGTCAAGCGAGTCATCGGTTCGCCCCTCATGGCTTATACGTCGGCAGCTTGGGCCCGCCGACCAGGCCGCCCACGCCGCCGTCGTTGATCTTGTCGGTGACGTCGCGCAGCGATTCCGAGGTCGCGCGCAAATCGCGCAGCGCGGCTTCGGCGGCGGGCAAGGTCTTTTCCGAAAGCTGGCGCGCCGCGGGCCGGGCGTCACTGAGCGTGCCCTTGAGCTCGGTCACCGCGGCATCGGCCGACTTGAGCGTGGTACGCAGCTGCTCGGCCAGGCTGGCACCCTCCTTGTTGAGCGTCTGGTCAGCCGAATTGGCGACTTTCTCGAAGCTGGCGAGCGTGTAGTTGGCCTGGCGCAAGGTGCCCTGAAGCTCGTTGAGGACTCGGTCGATCTTGGGCGAGCTGTCGGCGAGGGTGCCGCTCATCCGCTCGGTGTTGGCGAGGATGCCCTCGATCGATTCCTGGTTCTTGTCCGACAGCAGCAGCGTCAGCCGCTCGGTCAGCGTGGCCAGGCGCTCGAGCAGCAGCGGCGCGTTGGAGAGCAGCTCGCCCAGCCCGCCGCGCCGCGTCGGGATGACGGGCACGCCCTCGGGCCCCGGCTCGGTGATCGGGGGAGCGCCGCGCACCGCGCCGTCGAGCTGGATCGTCGAGACGCCGGTGAAGCTGCCCTGGATCGAGGCGGTGGTGCCCTGGAGAATGGGGATGTTCTCGTCGATGCGAATTCGCACCCGGACGAATTCGGGATCTTTCTGCCACAGCTCGATCGTCTTGATCTGGCCCGCGGGCACGCCCGAAAAGGCGACCTCGGAGCCGTTGGCGAGCCCGTCGACCGATTGCTTGAAGAAGATGTCGTACTCGTTCTGGTCGGCGTTGTTCAATCCGGCGAGCCAGATGATGAACGCGGCCAGCGCCGCCAGCAGCACCAGGCTGACCGCGCCGACCCAGAGATGATTTGCCCGCGTGTCCATGCCTTAGCCCTGTTTCAGCGTCCCTATGCCTTCGTCGCGGGGGCGGTGTCCACGGATTTCGCCGCGCCTTCGCGCTTGGTGTCGAGGCGGTCCTTGGTGTCCTTCGCCGCGCGGCCGCGCGGGCCGTTGAAGTATTCCTGAATCCACTCGTGATCGGTCGCGAGCAGCTCGGGGATCGTCCCGACCGCGATCACCTTGCCGTCGGCGATCACCGCGACGCGGTCGCAGATCTCGTAGAGCGTATCGAGGTCGTGCGTAATCAGGAACACGGTGAGGTCGAGCGCGCGCTGGAGCTCGACGATCAGCTCGTCGAACGCCGCCGCGCCGATCGGGTCGAGGCCCGCGGTCGGCTCGTCCAGGAACAGCAGGTCGGGGTCCAGCGCGAGCGCGCGCGCGATTCCGGCGCGCTTCTTCATGCCGCCGGACAGCTCGGCCGGATATTTGGAGCCGGCATCCTCCGGCAGGCCGACCATCGCCAA
>DATLDS010000107.1:0-5901 GCA_035525735.1 Novosphingobium sp. | reverse complement strand
AAGTTCGGGGTCACGGTCAACGCGATCGCCCCGGGCTATATCGACACCGACATGGTCGCCGCGGTGCCGCCGCCGGTGCTCGAGAAGATCGTCGCCAAGATCCCCGTCGGCCGCCTCGGCCAGGCCGACGAGGTCGCGCGCGGGGTGGTGTTCTTCGCATCCGAGGACGGCGGGTTCGTGACCGGATCGACGCTGAGCATCAACGGCGGGCAACATATGTATTGAGGCAATTTCCTCCCCGTTTTTTGCGCAGCACAGATGGGGAGGGGGACCGCTCGGCAAAGCCGAGTGGTGGAGGGGCCGCCGCGAAGCGGCGCTGGCGCGCCGAACCCCTCCGTCTCGCCTTCGGCGAGCCACCTCCCATTTGCACTTCGTGAAAACGGGGAGGATTGGTAGAGACATGACCACCCCCTATCACCCGCCCCGAAAGCATTCGGTCGAGATCGCCGGGCACAAGACCTCGATCAGCCTCGAGCCGCTGTTCTGGGAAATCCTCCGCGCCGCCGCGACGCGCGAGGGCGTGCCGGTCAACGCCCTGGTCGCCCGGATCGACGCCGAACGGATCGCCAGCCCGACCCCGCCGGGGCTCGCCTCGGCGATCCGGCTATGGCTGGTCGGCTGGCTCGCGGCGCAGATGCGATGACCCCGATCCTTGCGTATCAAAACAGGCATTTCGACGGGGTCGACCGGTTGTGGCGGACCGTGTTTCCCGGCGATCCGCCGCGAAACCGGGCGGCGCAAGCGATCCCCGCCAAACTGGCGCTGGGCGACGACCTGTTGCTGGTCGCGGAAACGCCCGAGGGCGCGGTGATCGGGACGATCATGGCCGGCTGGGACGGCCATCGCGGCTGGCTCTATGCGGTCGCGGTCGATCCCGCCGCGCAGCGCGGCGGGGTCGGGCGGAGGCTGGTCGAGGCCGCGCTGGCCCGCCTGGCCGAGCGCGGCTGCGGCAAGGTCAATCTTCAGGTGCGCGAGGGCAACGAAGCAGTCGTCGCGTTTTACCACCGGCTCGGCTTCGACGTCGAACCGCGAACCAGCATGGGCCGAACGCTCTAGATCGCGGCGAGCGCGAGCCCGGCGAGCGCCGACAATGCCAGCGTGAGCGGCACGCCGCGGCCCCACTTGAACAGGAGCAGCGCGGCGCCGACCGCGATCAGTCCGGCGCGCCAATCGAAGCTCGCCAGCTCGGGGAGGCCAGTGGCCAGCGTCCGCGCGAACAGCACGTGCAGCGCGAACCACAGCGCGAGGTTGGCGATGACGCCCACCACCGCGGCGGTAATCGCGGCGAGCGCCGCCTGGAGCGCGGGGCTGCGCTCGAGCCGCTCCATCCACGGCGCGCACGCGAAGATCCACAGGAAGCACGGCGCGAACGTCACCCACGTGGTCAGCCCGGCGGCGAGCGTCGCGGCGGCCCATGGGGCGAACGGCGCCGCATCGCGCCACCCGGCGAGGAAGCCGACGAACTGGGTGACCATGATCAGCGGGCCCGGCGTGGTTTCGGCCAGCCCGAGCCCGTCGGCCATCTCGCCGACCGACAGCCAGTGCATGCCCTGCACCGCCTGCTGCGCCATGTAGGCGAGCACCGAATAGGCGCCGCCGAAGCTGACCACCGCGAGCTTGGAGAAGAACGTGCCGACCTGCCACAACACGTGATCGGTGCCGAGCGTCGCCGCGACCAGCGCCATCGGCGCGGCCCAGATCGCGCTCCAGATGGCGATGGTGGCCAGGGTCGAGCGGAGCAGGTGCGCGCGGCTCGGACCGGCCGCAGTCTCGGCCGCAACGCCGTGCGCACCGAGCCAAGCGGGCCGCACCCTTCCGACGACCGCGCCGATCGTGGCGGCGACCGCGATGACTATTGGGAACGGCGCGTCGAGCGCGGTCAGCGCGATGAATGCGGCCGCCGCGAGCGCGAGCTTGAAGCGCGTGCCGAGCGCGCGCTTGCCGACGCGGATCAGCGCCTGAGCGACGATTCCCAGCACCGCCGCCTTGATCCCGAGGAACAGCGCCGCGAACCAGCTTAAGCCCGCGGCGAGAACGTAGAGCAGCGACAGCGCGAGCATCACCAGCGCGCCGGGGATCACGAACAGCAGCCCCGCCGCCAAGCCGCCGCGCACCCCGTGGAGCCGCCAGCCGATCCATGTCGCCAGCTGCTGCGCCTCGGGGCCCGGCAACAAGTGGCACAAGTTAAGCGCGCGCAGGAACGCGCCCGGCTCGACCCACCCGCGCTCGTCGACGATCTCGCGCTGCATCAGCGCGATCTGCCCGGCCGGCCCGCCGAACGAGAGAAAGCCGATCCTGGCCGAGGTGCGGACGAGCTCCGCGAAAGAAGGCTCGATAGGTGTAGAGGTCATGCGCGTTCCCTCGGACGGCGGGCCGTCCGTTCAGTCACGACGCTTGGGCGGGAACGCCTGGACGGGAGGTCGCCTTGTCCCGTTGTCTCGATCTAATCAGCAAACGCGGGCAACTCAATCCCCGCCCACTCGCTCCACTTCCGCCCCGAGCAGCGCCAGCTTCTCCTCGAGCCGCTCGTAGCCGCGGTCGAGGTGGTAGAGGCGGTGGACCTGGGTCTCGCCGTCGGCCGCCAGCCCGGCGATGACCAGGCTCATCGAGGCGCGCAAGTCGGTCGCCATGACCTCGGCGCCGTGCATCGCCGGAACGCCGTGGACGATCGCGGTGCGCCCGGTGGTCTCGATGTGCGCGCCCATCCGGTTCAGTTCGGGAACGTGCATGTAGCGGTTCTCGAAGATCGTCTCGTTGAGCACGCTGGTGCCCTCGGCGCGGCATAGCAGCGCCATAAGTTGCGCCTGCATGTCGGTGGCGAAGCCGGGGTACGGGGCGGTCGACAGGTTGACCGCGGTGAGCGGGCCGTCGGCGGCGACGTGAATCCCGTCCTTGACGTTCTCGACCCGGACCCCGGCGTTGCGCAGCGCGTGAAGCGTCGCGCCCATTTCTTCCGCCTTGGCGCCCTTCAAGGTGACCTCGCCCCCGGTGATAGCCGCGGCGCAGGCATAGCTGCCCGCCTCGATCCGGTCGGGCATCACCCGATAAGTCGCGCCGTGGAGCCGCTCGACCCCGTGGATCGTCAGGTCCGAGCCGCCGATGTCCTCGATCTCGGCGCCCATCGCGACCAGCAGGTTGCACAAGTCGACGATCTCGGGCTCGCGCGCGGCGTTGAACAGGCGGCTGGTGCCCTTGGCGAGCACCGCGGCCATCAGCGCGTTCTCGGTCGCGCCGACCGAGACCACCGGGAACGCGAAGTCGCCGCCGGGCAGCCCCCCGTCGGGTGCATGGGCGCGGACATACCCCGCGGCGAGCTCGATCCGCGCGCCGAACGCCTCCATCGCCTTGAGGTGCAGGTCGATCGGGCGGTTGCCGATCGCGCAGCCGCCGGGCAGCGATACAATCGCCTCGCCCATCCGCGCCAGCATCGGCCCGAGCACGAGGATCGAGGCGCGCATCTTGCGGACCAGCTCGTAGGGCGCGGTGGTGTTGGTGATCCGCGGCGCTTCGAGCGTCATCACCCGGCCGAAGTCGGCGGGCCGCGATCCGGCGATCGTGGTCGAGACTCCGAACTGGTTCATCAGGTGCTGGAAGCCGTCGATGTCGGCGAGCCGCGGCAGGTTGCGCAAGGTGACCGGCTCGTCGGTCAAGAGCGCGCACGGCACCAGCGTGAGCGCCGCGTTCTTCGCCCCCGACACCGGAATCGTGCCCGCCAGACGCTTGCCGCCGTGGATGATGATCTTGTCCATCGGCGCGGTGTAGCGGGTTTGGCCGGACGGTAAAGCGGCGCGGTTGACGCCTCGCCGCGATAGGCTAACTCACCCGAGATGACCGCGCCGCAACCGATCCGAAAGGCCGTGTTCCCCGTCGCCGGGCTCGGCACGCGGTTCCTTCCCGCGACCAAGGCGATCCCCAAGGAGATGCTGCCGGTGATCGACCGGCCGCTGATCCAGTACGCGGTCGACGAGGCGCGCGAGGCGGGGATCGAGCAGATGATCTTCGTCACCGGGCGCGGCAAGACGGCGCTGATCGACCATTTCGACATGGCGTTCGAGCTCGAGACGACGATGCGCGACCGGGCCAAGGACCTCGAAGCGCTCGAGCCGACCCGGCTGCGGCCCGGGATGCTCGCGACGGTGCGCCAGCAGGTGCCGCTCGGGCTCGGCCACGCGATCTGGTGCGCGCGCGGGATCGTCGGTGACGAGCCGTTCGCGATCCTCCTGCCCGACGAGCTGATGATCGGCGCGCCGGGGTGCATGAAGCAGATGATCGAGGCCTATGCGACGACCGGCGGCAACCTCGTCTCGGTGCTCGAAGTGCCGCACGAGGAGGTGTCGTCCTACGGCGTGATCACGCCGGGAGCGCGCCATGGCGCGCTGACCGAGGTGAAGGGCCTCGTTGAGAAGCCCAGGATCGACGAAGCGCCGTCGAACCTGATCGTCTCGGGCCGCTACATCCTCCAGCCCGAGGTGATGCGCGTGCTCGAAGGCCAGGAAAAGGGCGCGGGCGGCGAGATCCAACTGACCGACGCGATGGCGCGGATGATCGGCGCGCAACCGTTCCACGCGGTGACCTTCGCGGGCAAGCGCTACGACTGCGGGACCAAGGCCGGGTTCGTCGAGGCGACGCTGGCGCTCGCGCTCGAACGCGACGATTTGCGCGACGAGGTGCGGGCGATGATGCGGCGGCTGCTTGGATGAGCGATTCGTCGCGATCGGCGCGGCGGCGGTTCGAAGCCCTGCTCGGCGAGATCTTCGAGCATCCCGAGCGGCGCGACGGCACGATCGCCGAGATCGAGCGCATCTATGCCCGCGATTGCGCGGTTTTGGTGCTCGACACCAGCGGCTTCACCCGCACCACGCGCAAGCATGGCATCTACGCGTTCCTGCTGATGGTCCACCAGATGAAGCGGCTGGCGCGGCCGATCGTCGAGGCGCACGCGGGCACGGTCGTCAAGGAGGAGGCCGACAACCTCTTCTGCCTGTTTCCGACTTGCGCCGAAGCGGTCGCGGCGGCCGAACGCATCGTCGCCGCGCTCGATGCGGTCAATCCGGACTTGCCCGAGGATTTGCGGCTCTATGCCTCGATCGGGATCGCCCAGGGGCGGATTCTCGACTTGGCCGGAGAGGATCTCTACGGTGACGCGGTCAACCTGGCCTGCAAGCTCGGCGAAGATCTCGCCCAGCGCGGCGAGATCCTGATCACCGAGGATGCGTTCAAGGACCTCGGCGTGGGTGCCGGCGCGCGCCAGGCCCAAGTCAGCATCTCCGGTCTCTCGCTGACCTATCGCGTCCTGCGCGCGGGCTAATTGGCGGAAATCCGCAGCGGCAAGGTCTTGAGCCCGCCGACGAAGCTGGAATTCGCCCGCCGCGCCTCGCCCGCCGTCTCGACGCTCTCGAGCCGGTCGAGCAGCGCTTCGAACAGGATGCGCATCTCGAGCCGGGCGAGGTGCAGGCCGAGGCACTGGTGCGCGCCCGCGCCGAACGCGAGGTGGCGGTTGGGGTGGCGCGCGGCGTCGAACAGTCTCGGGTTCTCGAACACCGCCGGATCGTGGTTGGCGGCGACGTAATTTAGCATCAGCCAGTCGCCGGCCGCGATTCGTTGCCCGGCGATCTCGGTGTCGGCCGCGGCGGTGCGCATGAAGTGCTGGACCGGAGTGGTCCAGCGGATCGCTTCCTCGACGATGCCGGGGAGCAGGCTGCGGTCGGCCTTGACCCGCGCAAACTGTTCGGGATCGCGCGCCAGGGCAAGCATCGCGCCGGCGGTCGAGGCCGAGGTGGTGTCGTGCCCGGCGGCGGCGAGGATGATGTAGTAGCCGGCCATGTCGCGGTCGTTCAGCGGCTCGCCGTCGACAATCGCGTTGGCGATCACGCTGGCGACGTCGTCGGTCGGATGCGCGCG
>DATLDS010000070.1:0-2305 GCA_035525735.1 Novosphingobium sp. | reverse complement strand
CTGGCGTTTCGGGCGATCGAGCAATGGTTGAACGGCGCGCGGACGAGCGCGGCGGGAGAAGGCATCGCCGTGTCCCTCGTGGCGATGGCCGCAACGCTGGCGCTGCTGTTGTACCAGCGCCACGTGATCGCACGCACCGGCTCGGTCGCGATTCGCACCGATCACCTTCACTACAAGTCGGACCTCGCGCTCAACCTCGCGGTCATCGCGGCGCTGGCGCTCGACCGGTATGCGGGGCTGGTGGGCGCCGATCCGCTGTTCGCGCTGGGAATCGCCGCGTGGCTCGGATGGAGCGCGTGGCGGGCGTCGCAAACCGCGATCGAGCAGCTGATGGACCGCGAATGGCCCGACGAGAAGCGCAAGCGCTTCGTCGAGCTCGCCGCGCGCCACCGCGAACTGAGCAGCCTCCACGACTTGCGCACGCGCACCTCGGGCAACCGCGACTTCGTCCAGTTCCACGTCGACCTGCCCGCGGCGATGAGCGTCGCGGAGGCGCACGACGTGGTGGAAAAGGTCGAGCGCGATTTGTGCGGGCATTTCCCCGGGCTCGAGCTGCTCATCCACATCGACCCCGAGGGCCACATCGACGAGCCCGACAACCCGCTGGTCGAGCACAACGAATTCGACGACCTGAAGGACGGCCACGGATGACCACGGTACCCTATTGGCACGTCGACGCGTTCGCCGACCGGCCGTTCGCGGGCAACCAGGCGGCGGTGTTGATCCTCGACGCCTGGCCCGACGACGCGACGCTCACCGCGATTGGCGCGGAGAACTTGTTCGCCGAAACCGCGTTCCTCTTGCGCGACGAAAGCGGTGCGGCCGAGTGGGAGCTGCGCTGGTTCAGCCCGGCCTGCGAGATCGGGCTGTGCGGGCACGCCACGCTGGCCGCGGGCCACGTGCTGCTCACGCGCGATGCCAAGTCCGGGGGCGGCGAGGCGGTGCGCTTCCGCACGCGCCAGGCGGGCGTGCTCGAGGTGCGCCGCGAAGGGGCGGGCTATGCGCTGGCGTTGCCGGCGATCCCGGTCCCGCCCCAAGCCTGGCCCGAAGCTGCCGCGGCGCTCGGCGATCCCGAACGGACATGGCGCAGCCCCGACGGCTATACCGTGCTGCTCTATGGCGACGCCCGCGAGGTCACCGCGCTGCGGCCCGACTTCCGCCACCTTGCCGAGCTCAGCGGGCACCGCTTCGAGCAGTTCATCTGCACCGCGCGCGGCCCGAGCGCGCACGTCGACACCGACGTGATCAGCCGCGTGTTCGTCCCCGGCGCGGGGGTCGACGAGGACAGCGTCACCGGCTCGGCGCACGCGGTTCTCACCCCGCTGTGGGCGGAACGGCTCGGCCGCGATCGCTTCACCGCGTTCCAGGCCTCGGCGCGCGGGGGACGGCTGACTTGCCGGCTCGACGGCGACAAGGCGTGGCTCGGCGGCCCCTGCGTGACCGTGGTCGAGGGCCGCTTTCAGTTCTGAGCCGCGTACTCGGCGTAAGTGCGCGCCAGACCCTCGCGCAGCGGAATCGAGGCGCGCCAGCCGAGCGCGGCCAGCTTGGCGACGTCGAGCAGCTTGCGCGGGGCGCCGTCGGGCTTGGCGGGGTCGAAGACGACGCGCGACTCGCTGCCCGCGACCTCGACGATCATCGCCGCCAGCTCGGCGATGGTGACGTCCTCGCCCACGCCGACATTGACGTGGCCGGGCCCCGACCAGGTCCGCAGCAAATGGACGCAAGCGTCGGCGCAGTCGTCGACGTGGAGGAATTCGCGCCGCGGCGTCCCGCTACCCCACACCGCGACATCGGCCCCGCCCGCCTTGGCCGCGTGAACCTTGCGGATCAGCGCCGGCACAACGTGGCTGGTGGCGAGATCGTAGTTGTCGCCGGGGCCGTAGAGGTTGGTCGGCATGGCGCACAAGTACTGTGTGCCGTATTGGCGGTTGTAGGACCAGCACATCTCGATGCCGGCGATTTTGGCGATCGCGTAGGGGCGGTTGGTCGGCTCGAGCGGCCCGGTCAGCAGATAGTCCTCCCTGATCGGCTGCGGGCAATCGCGCGGATAGATGCACGAGGAGCCAAGGAACACGAGCTTTTTCACGCCGGCGCGGTACGCCTCATGAATCAGGTTGGTCTGGATCGCCAGATTTTCGCGGATGAAGTTTGCGGGATAGGTGTTGTTGGCGAGGATGCCGCCGACCTTTGCGGCGGCGATGAACACCACCTGGGGTTGCTGCTCGGCGAAGAACCGGGCGACGGCAGCACCATCGACAAGGTCGAGCTCGGCGTGGGTTCGCGTAACCAGGTTCGGGTAACCGTG
>DATLDS010000050.1:0-3090 GCA_035525735.1 Novosphingobium sp. | reverse complement strand
CCATCCGGCGAGCAATTTCGGCAAGCTCAAGTCGACTGTAGGTTCGTCCGGCGCGACGATTTTGCCGCTGATTGAAGGCGATACGCCCGATCCTTTCGACCTGGTCTGGCTCGGCATGGGCGAGGAGGGCCACGTCGCCTCGCTGTTTCCGCATATGCTCGCCGAGGTCCGCCCGGGCCGCGCGGTGATCGCCACGACGCCGATCCCGTTGCCCGCCGAGGCGCCGTATCCGCGCCTCTCGCTCAACCGCCGGGCGCTCGCCGCGACGCGCGAGACGATCCTGGTCGTCACCGGCGCGGCCAAGCGTACGGTGCTCGAAGCCGCGCTCGGCGGCGACGAGCGTTACCCGGTGTCCGACATTTTGCGCGGCGCGCGCGCGCCGGTGACGATCTACTGGAGCGAATGATGGCCCTTCACCCGACGCTCGACAAAGTCACCGCGCGGATCGTCGAACGCAGCCGCGATTCGCGCGCGCGCTACCTCGACCTGATCGCCCGCGCGCGCGACGCCGGGGTCAACCGGCCGAGCCTGTCGTGCGGCAACCTCGCGCACGGCTTCGCCGCGAGCGGCGAGGACAAGCCCGCGCTGCGCGGCGGCCGCGCGCTCAACATCGGGATCGTCACCGCCTACAACGACATGCTCTCGGCGCATCAGCCGTACGGGCCATACCCTGCGCAGATCAAGGTCTGGGCGCGCGAGGTCGGCGCCACCGCGCAAGTCGCGGGCGGGGTCCCGGCGATGTGCGACGGGGTGACGCAGGGCCAGCCCTCGATGGAGCTCTCGCTGTTCAGCCGCGACGTGATCGCGCTATCCACCGCGGTCGCGCTCAGCCACGGGATGTTCGAGGCGGCGCTGCTCCTCGGGATCTGCGACAAGATCGTCCCAGGGCTGCTGATCGGTGCGCTGCGCTTCGGCCACCTGCCGACGATCCTCGTCCCCGCCGGGCCGATGCCCTCGGGTCTCGCCAACAAGGAGAAGGCGCGCGTCCGCCAGCTGTTCGCGGAAGGGAAGGCCAGCCGCGACGAACTGCTCGAGGCCGAAGCGGCGAGCTATCACGGCGCGGGCACCTGCACGTTCTACGGGACCGCCAACTCCAACCAGATGATGATGGAGATGATGGGGCTGCACTTGCCCGGCGCCAGCTTCGTCCAGCCCGGCGCGAAGCTGCGCCAGGAGCTGACCCGCGCCGCGGTCCATCGCGCGGCCGGGCTCGGCTGGCACGGCGACGACTACCGCCCGCTCGGCGAGTGCGTCGACGAGAAGGCGCTCGTCAACGCGGTCGTCGGGCTGCTCGCCACGGGAGGCTCGACCAATCACGTGATCCACATCCCCGCGATCGCCCGCGCCGCCGGCGTGCTGATCGACTGGGACGACATGGACGAATTGAGCCGCGCGGTGCCGCTGATCGCCAGCATCTATCCCAACGGCGGCGGCGACGTGAACGCGTTCGCCGCGGCGGGGGGCATGCCGTTCGTGATCCGCGAGCTGCTCGGCGCGGGACTGGCGCACGGCGACATCCGCACGGTCTATGGCCAGTCGCTCGAGGAGGGCGCGCAGCAGCCGGTGCTCGACGGCGAAGCGCTGCGCTGGGATGCGGCGCCGACCAAATCCGCCGACGAAACGATCCTGCGCCCCGTCGCCGCGCCGTTCCAGCCCGAGGGCGGCTTGCGCCTGCTCAAGGGCAACCTCGGGCGCGGCACGATCAAGGTCAGCTCGGTCGATCCCGCGCGTTGGACGATCGAAGCGCCGTGCCGCGTGTTCGCCGACCAGAACGAGGTGCTCGCCGCGTTCAAGGCGGGCGATCTCGAGCGCGATGTCGTCGTCGTCGTCCGCTTCCAGGGCCCAGCCGCCAACGGCATGCCCGAGCTGCACAAGCTCACCCCGCCGCTCGGCGTGCTCCAGGACCGCGGGTTCGCGGTGGCGCTGGTCACCGACGGGCGGATGAGCGGGGCGAGCGGCAAGGTTCCCGCTGCGATCCACGTCACCCCCGAGGCGGCGCACGGCGGAGCGCTGGCCAGATTGCGCGACGGCGACATCGTGCGCGTCTGCGCCGAGCGGGGCGAGCTGACCGCGTTGGTCGATCCGGCCGAGTGGAAGGCGCGCGAACTCGCCCCCGCGCCGCTCTTCGCCCCCGGCACCGGGCGCGAGCTGTTCGCGCTGATGCGCCGCCATTGCGACACCGCCGAGCAAGGCGGCAGCGCGATGCTGGCGGCGGCGGGACTCTAGAGAGCGCGCCGCGCGAGCAGGATCGCGCCGGTAATCCCGGCGTCGTCGCCGAGCGCCGGGCCGACGATGTAGCGCTCCAGACCGGGGTCGAGCCGCCGGTCCGGCACATAGCCGGCAAGCTCGGCCTCGGCCGCGCGGCGCACCGCTTCGAGCAGACCGGGCGCCTTCATCACGCCGCCGCCGAAAATCAGCCGGTCGGGCGCGTGGAGCAGGACCAGTACGGCGGCGAGGTGGCCGAGGTAGCCCGCGATCAACGCGATCCGCCCGGGATCGGCGTTCTCGCTCAGGCTTTCGCCCCAGCGCGCCGCGATTGCCGAGCCGCTTGCGAGGCCTTCGAGGCAGTCGCCGTGATACGAGCAGGTTCCGGCAAAGCCATCGGCCGCCCGGTCGCGCGGGGCGCGCATGTGCCCGGCCTCGTAGTGCGTGAACCCGGTGCGGCTGCGCCCATCGTGGACCAGGCCCATGCCGATCCCGGTGCCGACGGTGGTGTAAGCCAGCGTCGCGCAACCCTGTCCGGCGCCGGCGTGCGCCTCGGCGAGCGCGGCGGCGTTGACGTCGGTATCGAGCTCGATCGGCGCGCCGAAGCTTGCGAGCGCCTCGACCCAATTGCCGCCCGGCCAGCCCGGCTTGGGGCTCGCGCCGACCACGCCGTAGTCGGGCGCGCACGGATCGATCCCGATCGGGCCGAACGTGCCGACGCCGAACGCGCGGATCGTGCCGTGGGCGGCGGCGGCGGATGCGAAGAATTCGCGCACCGCCGCCAGCGTCTCGCCGGACGTCGTCGTGGCGATGCGCGCGCGCTCGACGATTCTCCCGGCGTCGTCGGCCAGCGCGCAGACGATCTTGGTTCCTCCGCCTTCGATC
>DATLDS010000042.1:0-5825 GCA_035525735.1 Novosphingobium sp. | reverse complement strand
GAAGCGTTCGGGCCGCTCGCCTGCGGGGCCGATATTCTCGTCGCCGAGGCGGTGCTGGCGAGGGGCGGGCGGCTCGACGTGGTGCTGCCGTTCGCCGAGGACGACTTCATCGCCCAATCGGTGCGGTGCGGAGGCGATGCGTGGCTGGCGCGATAGGATCGCTGTCGCGCGGCGGCCGCTTCGCTGCATTTCGCGACACCGGGCGCCTATGTCGGCGACGACAACCAGTTCGCCTACGGCACCCGAATGGCGATGGGGCTCGCGGCGCTGCGCGGGCGCGAGACCGGCGGCGAGGCGGTGCAGCTCGCGATCCTTGATCCCGAGGCCAAATCGTTCTCCGCCACCGGCCTCGCCGGGACCGCGGCCGACACCGGGGTGTGGGCTCGGCTCGGCAAGCGCACGGAGCGGATCGAGCCGGGCCCTGTCCGGCGGAACTTGCGCTTTCCCGCGCTACTCCCCGCGCCGCGCGACGCGACACGCGAGATCCGCTCGATTCTGTTCGCCGACTACAAGGGTTTCTCCGCGCTGGGTGAGCGCGAGCTGCCGTTGTTCATGCGCGAGGTGATGGGCCGGATCGGCGCCGTGCTTGACGAATTCGCCGAGCATGTCGAGTTCCGCAACACCTGGGGTGACGCGCTTTACGCGATCGTCGACGAGCCGCGAATCGCCGCTCGAGTCGCGCTCGCGCTACAGCGTAGGCTGGACGATCTTCCCGCGGCGCTGAGCCCGCCGGGCTCGTCGGCTGGAATGCGGATCGGACTGCACTACGGTCCGATCTGGCGCGGCGCCGATCGCGTCACCGGCGCGGCGCTGTGGTACGGCGGCGAGGTCAACCGCACCGCCCGGATCGAGCCGGTGACGCCGGTCGGTGGGGTCTACTGTACCGCGACGTTTGCCGCCGCACTGCTGCTCGAGGGCAGCGACTGCCGCTTCGTCTCCGTGGGGATGAAGCCGCTGGCGAAGGACTTCGACACCGTCGAGCTGTATCGGCTCGAGCTGCTGGAATAGGCGGGGCCTAGAGCGGCTGTCCATCCTTGTCGCGGTAGATTTCGCGCCGCCCGACATGGTTCGCCGGCCCCACCAGCCCGTCGGCTTCCATCCGCTCGATCCACTTGGCGGCGGTGTTGTAGCCGACCCCCATCTGGCGCTGAATCCAGCTGGCGCTCGCCTTCTGGCTCTCGAACACGATCTGGCAGACGGCGCGGTACTTGCGGTCCTCGGGATTGTCGGAAGCGGTCGCGTCGAGGTCGTCGAAGCCGAAGCCGCCGTCCTCGGGCTCCTCGGTGACGCTGTCGACGTATTCGGGGGTCCCTTGCCCGCGCCAGTGATCGGCGACGCGCTCGACCTCCTCGTCGCTGACGAACGGCCCGTGGACGCGCATGATCGGCTGGGTGTTGGGCTTGTAGAGCATGTCGCCCTTGCCGAGCAGCTGCTCGGCGCCCTGCTCGCCGAGGATCGTGCGGCTGTCGATCCGGCTGGTGACGGCGAAGCTGATCCGGGTCGGCAGGTTGGCCTTGATCACCCCGGTGATGACATCGACCGAGGGGCGCTGCGTCGCCATGATCAGGTGGATCCCCGCGGCGCGGCTCTTCTGGCTGAGCCGCTGGATCAGCACCTCGATCTCCTTGCCGACGGTGACCATCAGGTCGGCGAGCTCGTCGACGATCACCACGATCTGCGGCAGCGCGCGGTAATCGAGCTGCTGCTCCTCGTAGAGCTCCTCGCCGCTGTCGGGGTCGAACCCGGTCTGGATGCGGCGGCCGAGCGGCTTACCCTTGGCGATCGCCGACTTCACCTTGTCGTTGAAGCCGGTGAGGTTGCGCACCCCGATCGAGCTCATCATCCGATAGCGCCGCTCCATCTCCTCGACCGCCCATTTGAGCGCGCGGATCGACTTGGCCGGCTCGGTGACCACCGGCGACAGCAAGTGCGGGATGTCGTCGTAGCTCTTCAATTCGAGGATCTTGGGGTCGATCAGGATCAGCCGCAGCTCCTCCGGCGTCAGCCGGTAGAGCAGCGAGAGCAGGATCGTGTTAAGCCCGACCGACTTGCCCGATCCGGTGGTCCCGGCGACAAGTAGGTGCGGCATCGCCGCGAGGTCGGCGACGATCGGCCCGCCCGAGATGTCCTTGCCGAGGATGATCGGGAGCAGCGCCTTAGTGCCGGCGAACGCGTCGCACGCGGCGAGCTCCTTGAACACCACGGTCTGGCGGTCGGCGTTGGGCAGCTCGATCCCCATCACGGTGCGCCCGGGAATCGAGCTGACCCGCGCCGAGATCGCGCTCATGTTGCGGGCGATGTCCTCGGCCAGCCCGATCACGCGGCTGGCCTTGACCCCGGGCGCGGGCTCCAATTCGTACATCGTCACCACCGGGCCAGTGCGCACCGCGGTGATCTCGCCCTTGACGTTGAAGTCGTCGAGCACGTTCTCGAGCAGCCGGGCGTTGCGCTCGAGCGCCAGCTTGTCGAGCTTGGGCGCGGAATGCGGGGGGGGATCGGCGAGGAGGTCGAGCGCGGGCAGCTCGTACGTCGCGAACAGGTCGGTCTGGCGGCTCTTGGCGCCGAGCTGCGCCTGCTTGGCGGGCGCGCGGGTGTCGGCGATCTCGGGCGGCTTGCGCGGGGCCAGCGCGAGCGGCTCGGCCACCTTGGCGCGCGGCGCGGAGTCGGGCCTCAATCGCTCGAGCGCGACGGGGGGCGAAATCCGGCGCGGGCGCCGCGCCGCCACGCGAAGCAGCGCGCGCCATTCGAGCGGGAACACGCGCCCCGCCAGCACCGCCGCGCCGGCGAGGCACGCCAGCGCGAGGCCGAGGATCGTCCAGCCCTGCGCCGGCGGCGGAAGCAGCGCGGCGAGCGCGGTGACCGCCTTGGCCCCGAACAGTCCGGCGAGCCCGCCCATCGAGGCGGGCAGCGAGCCGCCCGGCGCGTCGAAGCTCAGCGCCAGCACGGTGCCGAGCAGCGTCATCGCCAGCGCGAGCACGCCGAGCAGCCGCCACCAGCGCGGGCGCTCGGCAAGTTCCTCGTCGTCGGCGAGCAGCCACAAACGGCGCGCCTCGAAATAGATCCACGGCAGCGTCAGCACGCTCGCCGGGCCGAACACGAACAGCAGCCGCTCGGCCGCCCACGCGCCGGGCGCGCCCATCCAGTTGGCGATCTCGCCGCCCGCCGCGGTGCTCGTCGAGGGATCGGTCTGGGCATAGCTGGCGAGCGCCAGCCCGAGGAACAGCATCAGCCCGAACAGGACGAGGCTGGCGGCCAGCTCGCCCGCGCGGCGCAAGCTGCGGCGCAGCGCGGCGCGCCAGTCCGCGCCGCCTCCCGCCGTGATCGCCCGTGACGCCATCCCCGCCTCCCCTTCGGCCGCATCATGCGCCCTGCGGTGACTCCGCGTCAAGAATCGTTGGAATCAGCGGGCCCGCGTGGGTTTTAGGCAACACTCGGGTTAACGCGACAGCGCGTCGATCGCCGCCCAGCCGTGGACCGGCAGCCCGCGAAAGCGCCGCGCGGTCATCCCGCCGAGCGCGATCACCGGCGCGCGGGCGCTCTTCGCCAGGAGGAGAAATCGCACCCGGCCGAGCGCCTTGGCGCCGGGATGGCTGCGCGTCGAGTGGACCGGCGAGAGCAGCACCGCTTCGGCGCGGAAACGATTGGCGCGGGCGATCTCGCGCAGGCTGTGCGCGGTGGCGAGGCGGCGATTCGGCACCGGGGCTCCGTAGTCTTGGCCCGCAATCTCGAACCGGTGGCCAAAGCGGCGGCACAAGCGGCGAACCTCGCGCAGCCTTGCGGCGCGCTTGTTCGGCGATAAGTGATTATGGCGGAAGATCACCCCCGAACCGCGCGGCAGCCGCGCGATCGCCCGATCGAGCACGGCGTCGTTGCGCGCGTCGCTGATCAGCCACAGCTTGGGCAGAGGCTTTCGCGCGCGCATCGCCCCGCTATAGCAGCGCGCGATGAGCGAAGGCACGCCCCTCGGACAAGTCCGCGAGCGCATCGCCGCCGCGGCGCGGATCGCGCGGCGCGAGCCGGGCGATGTCACGCTGATCGCAGTGAGCAAGACCCAGCCGGTCGAGGCGGTACAGGCGCTGATCGTCCAGGGCCAGCGCGTGTTCGGCGAAAACCGCGTGCAGGAGGCGCAGGCCAAGTGGCCGGCGTTGCGCGAGGCCAATGCGGACGTGGCGCTGCACGTCGTCGGCCGGCTCCAGTCGAACAAGGCGGCCGAGGCGGTGGCGCTGTTCGACGCAATCCATTCGCTCGATCGGACGAGCCTCGTCGCCGCGCTGGCGAAGGCGATGGACAAGGCCGGGCGCCAAGTGCCGTGCTTCGTCCAGGTCAATATCGGCGAGGAAGCGCAGAAGGGCGGCTGCGCGATCGGCGAGTTGTCCGCGCTGATTATGGAAGCGCGCGCCGCCGACCTGCCGCTCGCCGGGCTGATGGCCGTCCCACCCGAAGGCATCGAGCCCGCGCCGTTCTTCGCGCTGCTCGCCAAGCTCGCCGGCGATCACGGTCTGCCGGGCCTCAGCATGGGGATGAGCGCCGACTTCGAGACCGCGGTGATGCTCGGCGCGACGCATGTGCGGGTGGGTACCGCGCTGCTTGGAGAGCGCGCGGGACTATGAGCGATTTGGACTTCGAGAAGCCCGAACGATCACCAAGCCCCAAAACACCGCAGTCACCAATCCAAGAATGACCCAAAACACCGTGTCCGATCGCCCATCAAAGATGTCGAACAACTGATCCGTGATGCCGAGAACGGTCAGCGCGCAAATCCAATAAACCAAGGCAAAGCGACGAAGTCGCACGATTAACCCCCGTGCCCCTTCAATTCGTTCCCGGTCAGCGTCACCACATGAAGGAGGTTGGTCGAGCCCGGGGTCCCGAACGGCACCCCGGCCAGCGCGATCAGCTTGGCCCCGGCGGTGCCGAAGCCGTGGCGCAGCGCCATGCGCTTGCCCTTGGCGATCATCTCCTCGAAGCTGCCGATGTCGCGCGTGGTCACCGCGTGCGCGCCCCATAGCAGCCCGACGCGGCGCGCGGTCTTGAGCGACGGCGTGAGCACCAGCATCGGCACGCTCGGGCGCTCGCGCGCGACCCGCCGCGCGGTCGAGCCCGAGCCGGTGAAGACGATGATCCCGGCGATCGGCAACGTCTCGGCGATGCTCGCGCACGCCTGGCTCAGCGCGTCGGCGGTGGTCGCGTCGGGCTCGGTCCGGGTGAAGTGGACCCGCGCGTGATAGCCCGGGTCGGCTTCGACCTGGGCGGCGATGCGGTCCATGATCGTCACCGCCTCGACCGGCCACGCGCCCGCCGCGGTCTCGGCCGAGAGCATCACCGCGTCGGCCCCGTCGTAGACCGCGTTGGCCACGTCGGAGACTTCGGCGCGGGTCGGTGCCGGGCTCTCGATCATCGATTCGAGCATCTGCGTCGCGACGATCACCGGCTTGCCCGAGCGCCGGGTGATCTCGACGATCCGCTTCTGCAGTGGCGGCACTTCCTCCGGGTTGAGCTCGACCCCAAGGTCGCCGCGGGCGACCATGATCCCGTCGGCCAGGTCGACGATTTCCTCGAGCCGACCGATCGCCGCGGGTTTCTCGATCTTGGCGATCAGCGCCCCGTGGCCTCCCATCAGCCGCCGCGCCTCGGCGACGTCCTCGGGCCGCTGGACGAAGGACAGCGCGATCCAGTCGGCTCCTTGGGCGATGGCGAAAGCAAGGTCGCGGCGGTCCTTCTCGGTCATCGCCGGCACCGGCACGACCGCGTCTGGGACGTTGACGCCCTTACGGTCCATGATCACGCCCCCGACCTCTGCCGAGCAGAGGATCGCGTCCGCCTCG
>DATLDS010000040.1:0-7294 GCA_035525735.1 Novosphingobium sp. | reverse complement strand
CGATTGCAAACGGATGACCTTCGACCCATACGCGGCTGCATGAAACGCGCCACGCGACGTCCGGTCGATGTCAAAAAGCCCGCCCACTGGACCAATCCGCCGGTGCCCGAGCCCAAGCCGCTCGCGCCGTCGCCCGACCCGCTCGACCCGACCCGCTACGGCGACTGGGAGCGCAACGGGATCGCGGTCGACTTCTAACCCTCGATCACCCGCGTCGCCGGGTGATGCTTGTCGAGGTGGCGCTTGACGATCCGCAGGTTGCGGCTGTTCGAGCGGAACGCGAAGTCGAACACGTCGCCGACCAGGGGGATCGCGCCCACCGCGGTGTCGAACGCGACGTTGCCCGCCATCCGCCACAGCTTCCAATTCGGCAGCCCGAGATTGCGCGCTTCCCACACCAGCCACGCGCCCATCGCCGCGGTGATCACGTCGCCGGCCACCGGGATCAGTCCCGCGATCGCGTCGAGCCCGATCTTGTAGCTCGTGCCGGGCACGGTCACGCTGTGCTCGAGCAGCGTCTCCATCGCCTCGATCCTCCGGCGGACCGAGGCGGGGTCGCCGCCGGCGCCGGGAAAATCGAAATTGAGCCGCTCGGCCCTGGGCTGAGCTTGGGGTTCGGGTCGGGGTTCGTCCATCGCGCCTATCTGGGCGCAAGCGCGAGCGGGAGCAAGGGATGAACCCCCCACGGGTTGATCGCGAAGCCCGCGATGTCGCCGCGCACCAGCGACCAGCGCAGCGGGCGGGCGAGCGGAATGAAGCCGTTGGCGTCGGTGATCAGCCGCTCGGCCTCGGTCAGCAGCGCGGCGCGGGTCTCGGCATCGGGCGCGGCGCGCGCCTCGGCGACCTTGGCGTCGGCCTCGGCGCTGCACACCGGGCGCCCGGCGCCGCAGCTCAGCTGGTTGAGGAACCAGGCGGCGCGGCCATAACGCGCGGCCGAATCGACCAGCCGCAAGTCGGCCGGATCGCGCTCGCTCACCCGCCGCACCGTCAGCCCGATCGCGCCGAGGTCGGCGCGCAGCCGGGCCAGGATCAGCCGTCCGCCCGGCGTGTCGGGCAGCGCCACGCGCAGCGGCGCGGGCGGCTTGCGGCCCGCCGCCCAGCGCGCCACGCGCGCGGCGGCGGCGCGCTGGCGCTCGGCCAGGCCGACGTCGACCCAGCGTTCGCCCACCACGCCGGGATCGCCGTCGACGTCGGGCGAGACGATGCGCGTGGTTGAGGTCCATCCGGCGATGTTGAATTCGGCCAGCAGCGCGTCGCGATCAATCGCCATGGCGATCGCCTCGCGGTTGGCGGGCTCGGCGAAGAACCCGTCATCGTGCGCGAAGGCGAGCCCGAACAGTCCGATCACCGGATCGAGCCGCACCGTCCCGCGCGACAGCCCGGCGGTCTTGACCAGCGGCAGCGTGTCGGCGGTCCCGCCCAGCACGACGTCGGCATAGCCCTCGTCAAACCGCCGAACCGCGTCGGCCGCGGGCTCGGCGCGCAAGCGCAGCGTCCGCACGCGGCGTTTCCAGCCCTCCTCGGCCGGAAGCCCGAGTTGCTCGGGCGGGATCGGCGCGAGCCCCGTGGCCGCGCCCTGCCGCTCGAGCTCCATCGGTCCCGATCCCTTGCCCTTGTAAGGCAGCCCCAGCTCGGGCTGGGCGAGCAGGTCGAGCAGATCGGGCAGCGGGCTCGACAAGCGGATCTCGACCACGCGTCCGGCCATCGCGCGCACTTCCTCGATCGGGCGCAAATCGATGCCCAGCGCGGTGCCGCGCAACGCCGCGAACGAGCGGCGCAGCGCCCGGGCGGCGCTTTCGCCGGTGATCGGCGTGCCGTCGGGCCAGGTCCCGTTGCGCAGTCGGAAGATGTAGCTCTGCCCGTCCTCGGTAACGATCCAGCGGTCGGCCAGCGCGGGCACCACGCGGCCCTCGCCGTCGAAGCCGACGAGCCCCGCGGTGGTCGCTGCGCGCACCAGCTGGGCCGCCGGGGAAAGCCGGACGCCCTTGGTCTCGCCGATCGCCTCGGGCGTGCCGATCAGCGCGACGCGCACCAGGCTTTCGTCGCGCCGGTCGCACCCGGCGAGCGCGAGAAGGACGAGGAGAGGGAGGGCGCCACGCATCGCACCCGCTTGTAGCAGGGCGCGGCGGCGAGAGGCTAGATTTTGCGCAGCCGCGCTTCGCCCGCGCCGAACGACATCGGCGGCTTGACGAAGCGCGGGGTGGTTTCGCCGGCGACCACCGGAGCGCGCGCGACGAGAGGATCGATGTCCTGGTTGAAGGCGATCCCGCAGCGATCGCCCTGGACCCAGGCGATCGAGCCGCCGATCCAGCCGATGTTGCGGATGTTCACTTCGATGAGAGTGCCGCGCACGGTCTTGAGCGGCCCTTCGGCCATCATCCCGCCCGCGGAGAGATTGCGCACCTTGACCCGATGGGGCGCGTCGTCGCCGGCAAGGCGCAATTCTGCCATCAGGAACAGGCTGTCGCGCGACAGCTGGCGGTGCTCGTTTTCAGTCATTCGCCGAAAACCCGGCTCCTCTCGCGACCCTTGACCTATGTTATCAGTGGTCTTGACCGGCCGAGGCCGGCGGCAATTCCAGCGCTGGGCAATAAGCGGATAGCGCAAATAATTGCTTAATGGCGCGCTCGGTATCGTTCGCAATCGAGCAAGGATCAGTTATCGCGCGAAATCTTCTCGCGGCGCTCGTGCGCCTGCTGCGCCTCGACCGTCATCGTCGCGATCGGGCGCGCGGTGAGGCGTCCCAGCCCGATCGGCTCGCCGGTGACTTCGCAAAAGCCGTATTCGCCCTCGTCGATGCGGCGCAGCGCGGCGTCGATCTTGGCGATCAGCTTGCGCTGACGGTCGCGCGTGCGCAACTCGATGCCCCAGTCGGTCTCGCTCGAGGCGCGGTCGTTGAGGTCGGGCTCGCGGATCGGGCCGTCCTGGAGCGACTGAAGCGTGAGCGACGACGCCGAGAAGATCGACTTCTTCCACTCGAGCAGCAGCCGGCGGAAATACTCGAGCTGGCCTTCGCCCATGTAGGGCTCGTTATCGGACGGGATGTAATCCTCGGCCAGCGTCCGTCGCGCTTTTCCCAGTGCGTCGATTTCGTCCGCCAAGACCGTCGCCATTCCCATCCTCCAACGCCAGACCCCAAAGGCCTGCCCCAGCACCCGCGCTATTACGCCAAGCCGCTGATTGGACGCGCCTATAAATGGCGCCCGAGTCACGCACAAGCGCAATGCAAGCGCGTGAGCGCGGATAGCGGCGGAAAGATTAAGCGCAGCCGAATGACCCGCGCAAACGACGCGAAACTGCGTTCCGGCTGTCGCGAAAAAGCAACACTTGTCCGCCAAGACCGCCGTCGCGGGCTCGTGCCCGCGCCCGTCCGTCCCCCGCGTTAACCATTTGTTGACCGCGTTTGGTGAGGGTGTCGCAAGCGCCGGGCGGGGATGCCTGGTCTACGGGGGAATGGGGACATGGGACACGGCTTTATCAACATCGTCGCCGATACGGGTGGTGAGATCGACCTGGGCGGGATTGAAGCGGGGGGCCGCAACGCCGACCTTCTGGTCGCGACCTGCCTTGCCGCCGCGGCGCAAGGCGATACTGCCGCCTATTACGACCTGGGCGTCGCCTATTCGACCGGAAGCCACGGAGTGCCGTGCGACCTGATCGAGGCGCACAAGTGGTTCAACCTCGCCGCGGTTTCGGGCCACGAGGAAAGCCAGTGGTGCCGCGCCGACATCGCCGAAGAGATGACCGCGCGCGAGATCGCCGAAGCGCAACGCCGCGCCCGCGAATGGATCGCCGCCAGCCAGGGCCGCCGCGCGGCGTAGAATCCCGGCTTTCACACGAAGACACGAAGATGTTTCGTTATCGGCCAAGGGCCAGGCGTCATCCGAGCTACGCAACATGTGACGTCGCTGGCTGACAGGACGGCTTTCGCCCTCGAATCCGACATCTTCGTGTCTTCGTGTGAATCTCACACCTTCCTGAACGGCGTCCGCTCGCCCAGGTAGAGCTGGTCCTGCTTCACTCCCGCTCGCTCTCGCTTCAGGAAATCGGCGATCGCCTCGCGAAAGCCCTCGTCGGCAATCCAGTGCGCCGACCAGGTCTGCACCGGTTCATACCCGCGCGCGAGCTTGTGCGGGCCTTGCGCCCCCGCCTCGACCCGCGCCAGCCGCCGCGCGATCGCCGCCTCGATCGCCTGGTAGTAGCACAGCTCGAAATGAAGGAACGGCTTGTCGAGCGTGCAGCCCCAGTAGCGCCCGTACAGCGCGTCGCCGCCGATGAAGTTGAGCGCGCCCGCGATCGGCGTCGCGCCCGAATAAGCGAGCACCAGCAGGATATCGTCGCCCATCGCCGCGCCCAGCGCATCGAACGCGGCGCGCGTCAGGTACGGCCGGCCCCACTTGCGCGATCCCGTGTCCTGGTAGAATTCCCAGAACGCGTCCCAGTGGCGGGCCTCGATCTCTGCGCCGGTCAGGTGGCGGATCTCGACGCCGTCTTGCGCCGCGGCGCGTTCCTTGCGGATCGCCTTGCGCTTGCGCGACGACAGCGCGCTCAGGAACTCGTCGAAGTCGGCGTAGCCGCGGTTGTGCCAGTGGAACTGGATGTCGCTGCGGATCATCCAACCCGCGGCTTGGAACAGCGCCAGCTGCGCGGGCTCGACGAACGTCGCGTGCGCCGACGACAGCCGGTTCATCGCGCATAGCTGCTCGGCGGCGCGGAGCAGCGCCAGCGCCAGGCCGTTGTCGCGGGTAAGCAGCCGCGGCCCGGTCGCGGGGGTGAATGGCGCCGCGATCTGGAGCTTGGGGTAATACGCCCCGCCGGCACGCTGCCAAGCGTCGGCCCACGCATGGTCGAACACGTATTCGCCCTGGCTGTGGCTCTTGAGGTAAGCCGGCAGCGCCGCGGCGAGGCGGCCCTCGTCGCTTTCGATCACGATCGGCGCGGGGCTCCACCCGCTGCGCCCGCCGACGCTGCCCGACGCCTCGAGCGCGGCGAGGAAGGCGTGGCGCATGAACGGATTGCCGTCGTCGGTCAGCGCGTCCCACTGCGCGGCGTCGAGGCTGGAGACGCCGGGCGCAATCCGCGCCGTTACCGGCTCGGTCACGCGATTCCGGGCCCTTCGGCGATCGCCGCGTCGGCGTGGCGCGCCGCCCGCTCGCCCAGCTCCTCGCTGCGCACGGTCCAGGTGAGCAGCGGCAGGCCGCGGCGGCGCTGCGCCTCCGCGAAGCGGCTGGGCAAGTCGCGCACGTCGTAAGCGAGGAATTCGGGCCGGGCGTGCCACAGCGCGGCGTGGCGGCGCCAGCGCCCCGCAAGCGTGCGATGGCCATCCTCGGTCACCACCAGCCCGCGCACGTTGTGGCGCGCGTTGTCGGCGAACCAGCGCACCACGCGCGGGTCGAAGCTCATCACCGCGGCGCGCCCGCGATAGCCTTCGAGCGCGTTGCGCACCGCGAGCGCGAGCGGCCCGAAGCGCACCTCGCGCTTCGACTTGATCTCGATCAGCAGCGGCGAGCGCCCGGCGACCTGGGCGAGCAATTGCGGCAAGGTCGGGATCGTGTCGGTGCCGTCGCCGAGCGCGATTTGCGCCAGCTCGGCCGCGTCGCGCGCCTTGACCGGGCCTTTCTCGGCCGTCAGCCGGTCGAGCTCCCAGTCGTGGAACACGATTGCCTGGCCGTCGCGGCTGCGCTGGACGTCGCACTCGATGCCGTACCCGCGCTCGATCGCGCCGGCGAACGCGCTCGGCGAATTCTCCATCGGTCCCTGCATTTGGCCGGCGCCATGCAACCCGCGATGCGCGTACGTCGCCTCGCGCAGCCACGCCACCCGCGCGAGGTCGGGCGACGGAGCCAGCCAGCGGTCAATCGGTGCGAACGGCGACAATCGCGTCGACCTCGACCGCCACGCCGAGCGGCAGCACCGGCACGCCGACCGCGCTGCGCGAATGGCGCCCGGCTTCGCCGAACAGGGCGACCATCAGTTCGGACGCGCCGTTGGCGACCTTGGGCTGGTCGGTGAAGTCGGCGGTCGAGGCGACGAACGCGCCGAGCTTGACGATCCGTTCGACCCGTCCGAGGTCGCCGAGCGCGGCCTTGAGCTGCGCGACGATCATCAGCCCGCACGCCTGCGCCGCCCTGATCCCATCGTCGAGCGAAAGGTCTTCGCCGAGCCGGCCCTTGATCAGCGCGCCGTCGGCCATCGAGACCTGGCCCGAGACGTAGGCGAACCCGCCCGCCACCACCACCGGCACATAGGCCGCGACCGGCGCGGCGGGCCGCGGTAGCGCCAGGCCGAGCTCGGCCAGCTTGCTCTCGATTCCAGTCATGCGGTTTCCTTCTGCAAGCGCTCGAGCAGCCACGGCAGCGCGTGGGCCCAGTCGTCGATCCGGGCGTGCGCGTGGCCCGCGGCGTGGGCGCAGTCGATATGCGGCGCGAGCAGCGGCTCGCCGCACAAGTGGAGACGGGTCACCTCGGGCAGCAGCTCGGCGACCGAGCCGTGGTGCTGCGGCAGATCGTCGATGAAGATCGCCCGCTCGGGCCGGTACTCGTCGAGGATTGCCTTGAGCGCCGGGCCTTTCGGGCCCTGGTTGGTGAACACCCGCGCCTCGATCCCGACGTCGCGCAGCTGCCGGACGCGGGTTTCCTGGCGATGATCGCCGAGGTTGGTGAGGATCACCACGTCGGCGTGCTGGGCGAGCCGCGCGACCCCTTCGACCGCGCCCGCGATCGGCTGCTGGCGGTGCATCTCGGTGTCGAAGAACAAGTTGAGCAGGCGCCAGATCTCGGGCCCCTCGACCAGCTCGGCGGTCGACTGATAGCGCAGCGCGCGGCCGAAGTCGGCGCCTTCCATCCGGAACTCGACCCCGTGCGCCTCGCCCAGCCAGTCGCGGAACGGCGCGACCATGTGGAGCAGCACCTCGTCGCAATCGCTGATGAGGAGTGGACGGCTCATTGCTCGAGCTCGTGTCGCGCGGCGACCAGCGCCTCGGGCTTGACCCCGATCTGCTGCGCAATCTCAAGCAGGTCGGGCTCGTGCGCCTCGAGGAACCGGAGCAGCGCGGCGAGCACGGCGGCGTCGCCCGCCCTATGTCTCAAATCGGGAGGATCGATCCCGCTCAAGGATAAAAAGCGCTCTGCGAGCCGTTGATCGGTCAAGGTCGCTGCAAGTGCGCGAAGCGCCAGTGCGGCGGGGTCATTTGTCGTGGGCTCGCTCATGGCTTACGATCCGCGGCGGCTCGCGACTGGGGAGGTGTTTTGGCCAAGATCCTGATCGTCGAGGACAATGCCCTCAACATCAAGCT